>NZ_JBCNAD010000033.1:0-183764 GCF_050477905.1 Neobacillus pocheonensis
CGCAAAAGCGCCGAGGAGGCTCCCCGGCACGCCCGCGGAAAGCGAGCGCCTGGAGCGGAAATCAACAGCCAAATTTAACAGAGCCTATAAATAAGAGAATTTTTCCAATTTACTTTAGTTTACTATACTTATGGTTTCATAGAGTGACAAACGAGTGACAAATTTTGGGTGATTCTGTTAAAAGAGAGAGTACTACCAAGGTTGTAGTAGAGAATAATCCTTTTGGCAAATAGAAAAAGAGAGTTACCTATGTGATAATATGGTTAACAAACCTCCACCAGGTTTGCGGGACCCAAGATCGGTTAGTGTGCTCATTGTGCCGGTCTGGGTTTTTTTGCGTGCTTAACGAGTTGGGGAAAATTTTCATCGTACTTAAGTTTGGTTGCATTTCGATAATTGTTTTTCTTATATCCTTCCAGTACAATAATAATTAACTGAAAATTACGTTATTTTTAATAATAGATTAGGAGGGGTTGCGTGAGTCATTCTGAGCTTTTGCAAAAAAAGGAACGCCTCTCAAGGCTTTTCCTGCTGCTCATTTCCATCATCGGAACGGTGATTTTTATTCAATTTGGACTCGTAAAATTAACTGCTCCGAATGAGCCGATGATTTTTGCCTTACTTGTGTTTTTCCTTTTTATCGTTGAGTTTTTCCCCCTTCCGATTTGGAAAGGAACCCTAACCATTTCTTTTCCGCTTGTTTACGCAATTTATGTCATAGATGGACTTCCCTATACGCTTGTTTTTTATGGAATCATTGTCGCCGCGATTAATCTCATCAAATGGCGGCCGCTAAGACTCGTTTTTTTTAACCCGGCTGTATTGATTGTAAGCCTTTATTGCGCCCATTTAATCAGTACGTCAGTGTATCCGGTGCTGCCAATCGAAGCCTATTCGAGAGTCATCCAGGAAATTATTCACTTTAGCATATTAATGCTTCCTTTTTACGTCCTTAATAACTTCATCGTTGACATCGTGTTGGCTGTCAGACCGCAAGTCTATAGCTTAAAAGTGTGGAAGCGGAAGATGCTGCAGGAAATGAATAGCTTTGTTATTTCGTACGGCTATCTTGTACTCTTTTATTTTTTAGGAAGTCAAAATAGAGGAACGATTGACGTGATTTCCTTTTTCTTCTTTTTTTCACCGTTGGTCTGTTTTGCTCTATTAAGCTCTATTATTGCTCATTTAAAAAAAGAAAAAGCCAAGCTAAAAGCGCTTTTCAGTATCTCTTCGGAATTAAATAAAAAAATTGCCGCCGCCGACTGGCTCACCTTTTTAACGGAAAATCTCCAAGAATTTATTGATGTCGATGCCTGGGTATTATGGAAAAGAGAAAGGGATATCTGGAAGCTAAAGACGGTATCCGGACTGCTCAAAGAAAAATGGGCTTTAACAGAGCAAATGGAGCATGGCTTGGATTCACTTGGGCAACTAACGGTTTATCACAATACGAAAAAGGCAGCTGGTCCCGTTGGTGAAATTTTTACAAGTGAAGTAGCTTCGTTATTATATGCCCCATTGATGCTCGAAAACGAACTAGTCGGCATGTTTGTGTTTGGCAGGATTCGCACGAAAAGCTTTGCGGAAGAGGATATGCAGTCGGCCGCCACACTTGCTAATCAGCTGGCTGTCTTAATCAAGACCAGATGGCTGTTTGCCGAACAGGAAAAACGGTTAATTTTAGAAGAAAGAAATCGGATTGCCCGTGAAATCCACGACGGAGTGGCCCAGTCGCTTGCTGGGGCGATTATGAATTTAGAAACCGCCCAGCGGAAATTTACCAAGATGCCCGAGGACTCGCTTCGCTTAATGAATGGAAGTACGGAAAAACTGAGGCTGAGCCTTAAGGAAGTCAGGGAATCAATCTATGCATTGCGGCCTTATCCAACCGAACGGGTCGGTTTGCTTTCGGCTATTTCCACTAAGATTAAAGCAGTGGAGTGGGAATCAAAAATCCCCATTTCCTTAGAAACCCGAGGTCCTGAGTTTCAGTTAAGTCCAATGGTTGAAAAAATTATGTTTGAGATTTGCCGGGAAAGTATACAAAATGCCATGAAGCATGCGGAAGCTTCTAAAATAGATATTCTCTTAAGCTATCAAAAAGAGCATGTTTTATTGAAGGTAAAGGATAATGGCAAAGGATTTTCGCTATTCCAGGCGATGATTAAGGCGCGCGAGCATCCACATTTTGGAATTTTGCATATGAATGAAGCGGCTGAAAAAATCCAAGCCACCCTCCAGGTTGACAGCAAGGAAGGGGCTGGAACAGAAATTACCTTAACGGTACCAAGGATGGGGATTGAAGGGAGTGAATTACGTGATCAAGCTTATGCTAGTCGATGATCATGCCGTCTTGCGGGATGGGTTAAAGAATATTTTAGATCTGGAATTAGATATTGAAGTGGTCGCAGAAGCCGTGAATGGAAATGACGCCATCGCCAAGGTGAAGGAGGAGCTGCCTGATGTTATCTTGATGGATATTAATATCCCGGAGAAGAATGGCATAGAAGCCACAAGTGTGATTAAGCAACTTTATCCATCAGTGAAAATTTTAATGCTGACGATGTATGACCATGATGAATACTTTATGTCCGCGATTCGTGAAGGGGCGGATGGCTATCTACTGAAGGATGCCCCCTCCCAGCATGTGGTTGATGCCATCCGGGCGGTTGCGAACGGGCAATCGGTGATTCATCCTTCGATGACGAAGAAATTTCTTGCCTTTCAGCAGCCAAAGGCAGCAGAGCCAGTTGAGGAGAAAGTAGATGGTGCTCTGACTGGAAGGGAAAGAGAGGTCCTTTTGTGCCTTGTAAGGGGAATGAATAATAAGGAAATCGCGGGTGCCCTATACATCAGCGACAAAACTGTCAAAATTCATGTGTCAAACATCTTCAAAAAACTAGGCGTCAAAAGCCGCTCCCAGGTCGTCATTTACGCCGTTCAACACCAACTTGTCCCATTGACATAAGGTGTCAGGCACCATGTGGAAATTTCACATAGTGCCTGACACCTTTTTTAGCCTAAAGGTCTAATGACTATTACTTTTGTACGAGTTGAAAATAGTACCTTTTCCATTTTTAATTACTTCCTTTGCTGAATAGTAAATCAGATCGAATTTTTAGACAATAATCCTATAAATGTAAAATGAAAAGAGGAATGTCATGTGAAAAGGCGGTTTTCAGGCTTACTTGCTTTCTTATTACTTTTTTCACTTGTACTGCCAAATCTATCAAAAGCTCATGCGGAGGTGACTTCTGCAGTTCTTGATAGTAGATTAGTAAAAGCCCTCGAAACAGCGGTACAACCCCTTCAGGTCATCGTAACTTTTGCAGGACAAGGTGCGCCATCGAAGTCTGACCTCGATTTATTGAAGGGCGTTGGTCTTACCGAAGGAACAACGATGAAGGCATTGCCGATAGCTGGCGTTGTCGCCACAAAAGATCAAATCAATAAACTGGCTGCTTCACCAGGTGTTAAATCCATCTATTTAAATCGTAAACTTGAATATTACAATGCTGATGCTACCAATATTACCGGCGTTGATAAGGCGCGCACAGACGCTGCGATGCAAAAGGCAAATGGCGGTCTGCCGCTGACAGGTAAAGGTGTCGGGGTTGTTATCAATGATAGCGGTGTCGATGGCACACATAAAGATTTGCAGTTTGGCAGCCATGTGGTTCAAAACGTAATGGCGAGCTTGAATTTAAATAGTCTGGAACCGGGATTACTTCCAATAACCTATGTTGAAAATGTTCCAAACACAGACACGAATTCAGGCCATGGTACACATGTTGCCGGGATTGTCGGCGGAACAGGTGCGGCCTCCAATGGAAAATATGAAGGGGTTGCCCCTGGTGCAAACTTAATCGGGTATGGGTCTGGTGCTGCCTTATTGGTCCTTGATGGAATTGGCGGCTTCGATTATGCGATTACCCATCAATCCCAATACAATATTCGTGTGATTACAAACTCATGGGGCTCTTCAGGCGATTTTGACCCAAATGACCCTATCAATCTAGCAAGTAAAGCGGCATATGATCACGGCATTACTGTCTTATTTGCGGCAGGAAATGAAGGGCCAGGCGAAAACACTCATAATCCATATGCCAAGGCACCATGGGTCATCTCCGTGGCAGCAGGTGAAAAGGATGGTTCATTGGCGGATTTTTCTTCGCGGGGAACAAAGGGTGTCGGCGGCACGTTTGAACTCGACGGCCGAACGTGGACATGGAGGGATGAACCGAGTGTTACAGCACCGGGTGTTGATATTATCTCGACAAGGGCACTTGGTCCGGTTTCTTCCTTAGCAGCTACTGATGATGCCGCAACGATTGAACCGGCCTATCTCCCATACTATACGGTCATGAGCGGTACTTCGATGGCAACCCCGCATGTTGCAGGAATAGTTGCTCTTCTACTCGAAGCGAAGCCGACCTTAACGCCAGATGAAATTAAGAAGGTCTTGCAGGATACCTCGACGAATATGCCTGGTTATGAAACCTGGGAAGTCGGAAGCGGATATGTCAATGCCTATGCGGCATTGGATGCTGTTCTTTTCGGCAGCACCTATGGCAAGACAGTGAATGCCAATCAAACCTTTAATAGCAATGCTGTCGCTTCTGTTGAACGATCCCCATTTCAAGTGGACTATAACCCCCTGCTGTCAACGTCAAATACCTACTCTTTTGATGTTCCGGCAGGTGTATCGCAATTATCCGCAAGAATTGATGCTTATGGGTTACTTGGTCAAACTGGGAATCCGGTCAACCTGATTTTAATTGCGCCGGATGGCATGGAATATAGCTCTGGGATCAGTTTATTGTTCACGCTTTACCCTGACCGTACGGCCACCGTCAATTCACCTAAGGCTGGGTCCTGGCAGGTAAAGATCGACGGCTTGCACTATGATTCAGCCAATCCAGTTGGTGTAGGCTTGCCTGAAACGATTCAGGGGACAATTTCTACATCGAAGGTAAGTGGTTTTTCCGGGCTAAATGATATCGCAGGCAATCCTGCTGCCTCTGCGATTCAAATGGCGGTAAGTGAAAGATTAGTAGATGGATATGCGGATGGTTCCTTCAAGCCGCAACAGAATCTGTTACGTAAAGATTTAGCTCGGTTTTTAGTGATGGGCGCTGGAATTCGCCAAAGTCAGACCCCAGCCTTGAAGGATGTCCTGTCCTCGGACCTGCCTTTTGCTAGAGCCGTTGCGGCTAAAGGAGCAGCAATCCGCGATGGAGTACAGACGCAGGGCGGCGTTATGCTTTTGGATGCTAACGGCAATTTTAATCCAAACGGTGAGGTCAGCCGCGCGGAACTCGCCTATTCCCTCGTTCAAGCACTTGGTTTAGAAAAGCAGGCCAAGGAGTTCAGCGGCGATACGATAACGGTTTTATATAAGGATGAACGAATTCCGGTTAAGGATAGTGTGTCCATTCCTGCGTCGCTTAGAGGATATGTCCAAACAGCGCTTGACCTCAATATTTTAAATGCCACCTTTGCCGTTAAGCAAGGCCCATATGATTTGGTGCCAACAGTGGAAGCGAGCTTTAATCCATCAGGAAAAATAACAAGGGGCGACTATGCTGTCGCCGTAACGCGTTATTTCCAGGCTTGGCTGCAATAATTTTTGGAAGGAGAGCCTTACACGGGGCTCTCCTTTTTCATGAAATTATTGATATACTACTAGTAGTTTACATTAAAGGATGATCAAAATGGCACAGTCAAAAACAAATGCAATGCGAATATTAGATGCAAAAAAAGTCCAATATGACATACTTACATACGACAACAAAGATGGGAAAATCGACGGAGTTTCCGTGGCTGAAAAAGTCGGCAAGAATCCGAATGAAGTCTATAAAACGCTTGTTGCACAAGGCGCGAGTAAAAATATTTATGTTTATGTCATTCCGGTGGCCGAAGAACTGGACTTGAAAAAAGCAGCGAAAGCGGCCGAAGAAAAGAATGTAGAAATGCTCCCCGTGAAGGATATTCAAAAATGGACGGGCTATATCCGCGGTGGCTGCTCCCCGATTGGCATGAAAAAAGAGTACAAAACCTTTATCGATGAAAGCTGCCTTGAAATCCAGACAATCGTCGTAAGTGCAGGGAAAATTGGTATGCAGATAGTGCTGGAACCAGAGAAACTGAAAGAGCTGACAAAGGCTAAAATTATCGATATTTCTAAATGAAATTTTTCTAGGCATTCACCTAATAATGACAAAAGCATAGGATATGGTGAAAAAACTTTGCGATTGTCATAAAGAGGGAGTGTTGAAGAGTGGCAGGTAAAATTAAGAATTATTTTGCCGGCGGTAATACAGCTAGGGGGTTCCACAATCTGTATGATTCAAATCTCCAAGGACTTGACCGGATATTTATTTTAAAAGGCGGACCTGGAACAGGTAAATCTTCACTGATGAAAAAAATCGGCAATGAATGGGTTGGAAAAGGCTTTGATATCGAACTTCTTCATTGTTCATCTGATAATAATTCGATTGATGGTGTGATTATCCCAGCGTTGAAGGTGGGAATTGTTGATGGAACCGCGCCACACGTGATTGAACCGAAAGCACCTGGTGCCGTTGAAGAATATATAAACCTTGGTGAGGCTTGGAATGCCAGGGCACTGGCTGTTCATAAAAATACGATCTTAAAATTAACCCAACAAATTAATAAGTCCTTTCATAAGGCCTATGATACGTTCAAGGAAGCACTGGATATCCACGATGATTGGGAAAAAATTTATATTAACAGTATGGATTTCAAAAAAGCCGATCAATTAACAAACAAATTAATTGATACGTTTTTTGGAAAAATGAAGCTAAGCAAGCAATCCGATATCCGCCACCGCTTTTTAGGGGCCGCAACGCCAAAAGGAGCGGTTGATTACGTTCCAAATCTCACCGAAGAGATTCCGAAGCGCTACTTCATCAAAGGACGGCCTGGATCCGGGAAATCAACGATGCTGAAAAAGCTGGCTGCAGCGGCTGAAGCAAGAGGTGTAGATTCAGAAATTTATCATTGCGGTTTTGATCCACATAGCTTAGATATGGTCATTTTCAGAGAACTTGGAATCGCAATTTTTGACAGTACTGCACCGCATGAATATTTCCCAAGCCGCGATGGTGATGAGATCATTGATATGTATGAATTATTGATTGCTCAAGGGACAGATGAAATTTTTGAAGATATCCTTAGTAAAATTTCGACCAATTATAAGAGCAAAATGGTGGAAGCCACTTCTTATTTGGCAAAGGCAAAAGAGCTCCATGATGAATTAGAGGATATTTACATTGCGGCCATGGATTTTTCTGTTGTGGAAGGAATTCAAGATAAAATTGCTGATGAAATAAGAAATGTCGCTGCAGCGAAAGTAGATTAAGTAGTAGATTTCACCAAATTAGGCGTAGTGCATACATTAGAGGGAAAACAAATAGAAGGGGGTTTTATGCCTTGAATTATTTGAATTACCCTTATGGTCACGGCCTAATCCATGGTGTGCCTCATGAAGATTTCTTGCGTCAGACACAAATGCCCGGTGGAGGCCAGCACCAACCGCCGCCTGGAGGAGGTCAGCACCAACCACCGTACGGGGGAGGCCAGCACCAACCACCGCACGGAGGAGGCCAGCACCAACCACCGCCTGGAGGAGGTCAGCACCAACCGCCGTACGGAGGAGGTCAGCACCAACCGCCGTACGGGGGAGGTCAGCATCAACCGCCGCACGGAGGAGGCCAGCACCAACCGCCGTACGGAGGAGGCCAGCATCAACCTCCGCACGGAGGATTCCCACAATATCCACCACCACTAGGAGGAGGGTATCATCCGCCACATGGCGGGGCACCGACCGCACCGCCGCCAGCCTATATTCCACAGGAGACTGCAGGCTTGTATGCAGTTGATCCTGGAGGTATCAGGCCATGCCTCTACCGTTACACTTATATTTGGTTAAGAAACGGCAGAAGTTTCTGGTACTATCCAACCTATGTGGGCAGAACCTCAATTGCAGGCTATCGCTGGAGAGGTTACCACTGGGAATACTATGGAATGGATCTAGACAGAATCCGCTCGTTTAGCTGTCACTAATCGATAAAAAAATCGGCTTTCAAATGTGAAAGTCGATTTTTTCTGTCTTATGCATGTGGATTTGTCTTGCTTTGCTGACCTTTATTGCGCTTGTTCCCTTTACTATTATCGCCGCTTACAAACTCACTCGCAAACTCAGCCTCTGCATGCCCGGCCTGAGGTGAATTTTGGTTGCCGCTGCCTTTGTTAACTTTCTTTGTCAACGAATTGACCTCCTTTCCTTATCCACTTTTAGTTTGGCATTGGTAAATTCGTTTATGCGGAGGTATTGAAATAAATAGAAAGGGAAAAAAGTAAGAAGGGAGAATAATCAAGGTGAGAGGAGTGATATTGTTGATCGCATTATTGACCAAGTTATTTGACGAAAACCGAAATCCAGCGGATGCCGGCCCAATGGAAAGCTATATGAAGGGCCATTTCCCCTTTCTAGGAATCAAGTCCCCAATACGAAAGGAACTAGAAAAACAATTTTTCAAAGAGACTGGGATTCTCAAAGAACCATTTGATCATGATTTTGTTACCGGGCTTTGGGACAAGCCTGAAAGAGAATTCCAATATACAGCATTAACTTATATTGAAAAATCGCTTAATAAGCTGGAAAAAAGTGATTTGGAGTTTATGGAAACGTTGATTACAACGAAATCGTGGTGGGATACCGTCGATGCCATTGCGCCAAAAGCGGTTGGAAAAATTGCTGATAAGTTTCCTGAAGTGATTGGAGAAACGATTGATGGCTGGGCCATCCATGACAATATGTGGCTCCGCCGAGCGGCGATACTTTTTCAATTAAAATATAAAGGGAACACGAATGAAGGGCTGCTCTATAAATATATCCTGGGAAATGCTGACAGCAAGGAGTTTTTTATCCAAAAAGCTATCGGCTGGGCTTTAAGAGAATATTCCAAGTCTAATCCCATGTCGGTAAAAAAGTTTATTGAAGGCAACCGCTTAGCCCCATTAAGTGTTCGTGAAGGCAGCAAGTATGTAGGCTGAGCCTTCTTGGGGGAATTATCCAGAAACTCATGTTAGAATGTCTTTAACAAAACAGAGGAGATGGACAACATGATTAAATGTATTGCATCAGACATGGATGGTACGTTATTAAATGCCTTACAGCAAGTGAGTCAGGAAAATAAAGAAGCGATTTTAAAAGCACAAGCAAAAGGAATTGAATTTGTGGTTGCGACAGGAAGATCGTATCAAGAAGCAACCTTTGCATTAGCTGAAACGGGACTGAAATGTCCGCTTATTTGTGTGAACGGAGCAGAAGTCCGGTCGAAGGACGGCGAGATCATCTCCGCAAACCCAATCAGCAAGGAATTGGCTAGAAAAGCCGCCTCCAAGCTGACGGAGCATGATATTTATTATGAGGTATACACAAACAAGGGGACTTTCACGGTAGATGCAGAAAAAGCGGTCTCGATACTGGTGGATATCGTAATGAGTGCGAATACGGATTTGAACAAGGAGGAAGTTGTTTATAAAGCAGGGGCCAGGGTTCGCAACGGCTTAGTCCATCAGCTAGACGATTATGAAATGCTTTTTGCAGATGAAGACCACCAGATTTATAAAATACTAGCATTCTCCTTTGATGCTGACAGATTAGATGCAGCTAACAAAGCGCTTGTGACAATCGATGAACTAGAAATTTCCTCATCAGGCCATGAAAACATTGAGATTACCCATAAAAATGCCCAAAAAGGAATTGCCCTTGAATCGTTTGTAAATGCAAATGGGATTGCGTTATCTGAGACGATGGCGATGGGTGATAATTTGAATGATGTTTCAATGTTTGAACGAGTGGGAAGATCGGTTGCCATGGGCAATGCCAGCTACTACATAAAATCACTGTGTGACGTTGTAACTGATACAAATGAAGAAAGCGGAGTAGCGAAGGCAATATTGGAAATTCTTTAGATAGAAAAGTGGAAACGCCGACCAGGGCCATCCGATTCTTAAATATGCTTTTCGCTGATAAAAGTGAATTATCCGCTGATTGGGTGGCGCTATCCGCTGTGGAGCACGCTATCCGCTGATTGGAGCACGCTATCCGATAATTAAGTCATGTAATCTGAAAATGATGTCTTCAGTATGTTAAAAAAGGTCACTTTTGGTTGTAAAAGTGACCTTAGACTCGTGATATTTAAAGAATTTCAATCTTTAACGAATTTACTTGTGAGACGAGCAAATCCTCGTATGCTTTTTGGGCTAGGAAGTAGACTTCTTGTTCCCCTACATTCGGATTCTCTTTTTTGACTTTTTCAATGACATCCTTTTGTACCTTTTGGGACATAACAATTAATAGATACTGCTGCTTTTCAGTAGCCCAAAACTTTTCTTCGCCATACTCTTTGATTAAGCCTTTGGCAGCCTCAAATTGGTTATATTGATCGCGGGATTTAGTGACGGCCTGTTCAACCTCTGCGTCCGTAGCCTTATGGCCTTTTTCATTAGCCAGCATCGCCATTGCGCGCAAGCGGATAATTTGCGTTAGTAATTGGTTTTTATCGTTGCTGATTTTTTCCTGCGAATCAAGATAGGCCAGTTCTTCCTCTAACTGCTTACCGATATATTTTTTCTTGGCAGCCTCGCGGTTAATTTCTAGCTGTAGCTGATTAATAAATTGATAAAAAGCGACATCATCATTTGTAATCCATTCGCCATTAATGGTCGCAACACCTTTAGGCTTTGTAACGTTAAGATCGATGACTTTTTCAGTCTTTTTCCCGTCCTTCTTCAATGTAAACGCAGCTTCATATTTGCCGCCCATTGGCAGCTTTACCGAACCAGAGTAAGTTCCAGTTTTGCCTTCCTTTAATTTCACGTCATATGTCCCGTGGTCCATATTCGTCATCGAAAGTTGAGCCGATACGTCTAATCCTTTAACCGCTTTTTTATTTTCAGTTACTTTAATCTCAAACGGCATTGCTGCATCCTTTTGAAAATAAAGATCTTTTGTGACTTCAATTTTATAATCAGGGCCCGAGCTGCAGCCGGTTAGCAACGCAATCAGCAGCAGAAAGGCGAAAATCGTCTTAATTCTCATGCGTCAATCCCTCCTAAATTGTGGGTTTGCAAAAATTCATCTACCGTATATTTTTCCATTTTTCCATTATTTAAATAAGCAACGTGTGTGCAGACCTGCCTAATCTCATCGAGATGGTGAGAGGAAAGCAAAATGGTCTTATCATTTAGAGACCCAAGTACGTCCAAAATTTCCTTTCTTCCCATCGGGTCGATGCCGCTTGTCGGCTCATCAAGAATTAAAATGCCAGAATCCTGATAAAGGGTGATTGCTAGGCCAAGACGCTGCAGCATCCCTTTAGAATAGGACTTCACTTGGACGTCGCGGTCGTCCCACAGGCTGACTGATTTCAACACCTGCTCCATTCTGCCCAAATTCGCTTTTTTAAAAACTGCTTCGGCAAAAAAGGTCAGATTCTCAAGTCCCGTCAGCATCGGATAGAGCATAAATTTTTCGGGCAAGTAGGCAATTGTCTTTTTCCAGACCTGATTTTTCTTCGTGACCTCGATGCCATTAATCTCGATCGTCCCTTGCTTCACGGGAAGCAAACCGAGCAGGCTGTTAATGAACGTGGATTTACCGGCCCCATTTCGACCGACAAGCGCACAGATTTCGTTGTTTCCAATCTCAATTGTAATCGAATCCAGCACCATTTTTTTCCCGAAGGATTGATTTAAATTGGTTACTTTAATCATTCATGGCCCTCCTTCCGGTTGAAGACAATAGCTGTACCGAAGGAAACGGCAAGCCAGACAAGCAGATTTCCAATTAAAAAGAATACAGGCTTCGTCCACATGAACGCTTGCAAGAGTCTCGACATATGGCCGAAGGAATAGACACCCATTCCGGTTTCAAGAAACATCCGTACTGACTGAAGCGGATTTAAAAAATATATAGACGAAAAGAATTTAACATTTTCATAGGTTACGTCCGGCAAAAACGAAAGCAGGATAAAGTCGTGCAAGAAGAAAAAGTAAAACCAGACAAAAATCGTAAACCCTAAAATTTGCATTCTTGATCGGCTAATGCTGCCAATTGCCGCACCCATTTGTAAAAACACAAGCGCCATGCAAACAACAGCCGTCACAAAAATCAAATAGCTTTTAATATCTAACTGAAAGTTAAATTTTAGGAATAATAGATAGACGAAAAACCAAGTGATTAGCGGAACAAGGACGCACGTGTATAGCCCTAGACTCTTTCTAAATAAAAAGCTGGTGTAGTTGTCCCTTTTCGTTAGCAGCATGATTAGCGTTTTTTGTTCTTTTTCCTGAAAAATAGAAAAGGCGCCGATAAACAAACACAAGATTGGTATAAAGTAAATGACTGTATCAAATAAATTGATTAGCAGAATATAAAAGCCTTTATCAAAGGAAAGACTAGTTGAGCGAAATAAAATGCTAATGCTTAGAAGAACGATAATGCTTAAAGAAAGCCACAGCCCTTTACCCCTTATATTTTCCTTCCATTCCTTCCAAATGTAATGCATAGCCTTTGTCTCCCCTTTAGTAAAATCAACACCACTAGCACACCTAAAACAACCAATAGAATCGTATGCGGCTTGCCCTTTGCAGCGGCTAATGGGTGTGGATCCTTAAACATGACGTCCTCATCCTTCAGCGTGGCATTAATTTTTTCATAGATTGAAATCGCTGGACTTTTTAAAAATAAATACGTTAATTCTTGATCCTCAATTAATTGATATAACGAGGAGCGGTAGGTAATTGGGAAATCGCCGATGCCGTTCTGGTTAAGGTCGGTAAGTGGGAAGGAACTTCCCCAATCATTTCCCATTCCTTTTTTACTCCAGGAATTATGCTCGCCCGTGCCGCCAAGCGTGACGGCTGGAATCGTATTGTCAGAAATATGGTTTAACGTAAAGGTTTGATCATTCGAGCTGGCCCATAGCTCAATGCCAATTTGGTTTTGAACGATTGTGTTGTCCTTAATCGTGTTTCGGGTTGCCTGGTCAATATAAAGGCCCCGCTGGTTCATATAAAACGTGTTTCCTGCTATATAATTATCATTGGCTTGAAGAATCATTAAGCCAAACGATTGATTTCCATAGTTAACGATAAATTGATTATCTTCTAATTTAAGATGGTTCGAGTTCATGATGGCAGCGCCACCGGTGTTCATCGTAAAGGTATTTTTCTTAAAAATATTTTCATCGGAATACATGTAATGTAAGCCATATCTTGTTTTTGAAATGTTATTTTCATAGCTTTTATTGTTGTTTGCATAATCGAAGAACATCCCGTCTCTTGTGCCTTCGACTGTATTGTGCTCAATTAGATTATCATTGGCATAATAAACGTGCAGTCCGTTCCCCTGGGCGGCTATTTCACCTTTGCCCATGCCCTTGATATTGTTATCACGGATGATATTATGATGCGCCTGGCTTAAATAAATTCCGTGAAAGGAATGGCGGATCTTGACATCTTCCACCACATTGTTGTTTGTATAGATCTTGATGCCGGCATATTCTTCAGCGGAATTGCGGTCCATACTGCTGTTAGTCACAGTTAGGTGGCTAAGCCTCACATTGGCTGCCTTAATGGAAATGACATTTCCCTTTCCGTCTCCCTTGATCACGGTATTACTTGAGCCAATAATCGTCATGCTTTTATGAATAACGATATTGCCCTCATACGTTTTATTTTCAAGTCTCAATACCGCCCCCTCTTTCATGGAGTCGATAATCGCTTGTAAGTTTTCGGCTGCCATATTTTTCTCAGGTTTCACAAATAAAAGGAGAGAAAAAACTAAAGAGATGAGCGTGAGCTTTTTCATGTTACTTTCGATCCTTCCATAACGGAATTAATAATAAAAGAAACGCAGCAATAACTAGATACATTCCAGTCCCAAACAAACTGGTGGTATGAAAATTAGCAATCGTATTATGCCCTAAGATTGGCGGTACGAATGGATCAATTTTAATTGGAGCATGCGGACTTAAATTGGTTCCGAATTTTTTCAAAGCAGAATGGAGGTCAAGAACACCGAGCAGTCCGCCAATGGCAAAAACACCAATCAATCCGTAAAGAATTGCTCTTCTACGAAGCAGCGCCGTTAATAGAGTGATAATGGCTAAGCCGACAATCAGATAAGGCAGGTACTTAAGTTCCGGGAAGTTTGCTTCACTGAAGTTTGCCATGCCGATATAATGGTTTAGCCCGTTGACAATATCTATTTGACCTTCAAGCTTGTTTGGATAAACAATGATATTTAATCCTTCTGGATATTGCGGAGCTATGAATACCATCTTCCACCAAGGGAAAAATAGAGAACCTCCAATTAAAATCGCAGATACCGCTAAAATTAAGGAAGAAACCACTGATAACTTTTTACTACTACCAATCAAGTTAACCACTCCTAATATAGTGAAAATTAGTTAAAAGGATAGGGGTATCAATTTTAGCAATTGATACCCACTCCTTACTTATAATGTCTAGCTACAGCGCCTAGGGGCTCTTTGGTCTAAGCCAATCTGTCGAGAAGGTTAAAAAGCAACCTTCCCGCCAGCTCGTCTTATGCTTGTCACCCCTGGTCAAGGCGCTTCCGCTTTTCTTCTAATTTTTCGGCTTTACAAGGAAGTATCCTGTCATTTCCTGGTGCAGCGCTGAACAGAAGTTTGAACAGTAAAGTGGATAAGTTCCAGCTTTTTTCGCGACAAATTCCATTGTATTCGTTTGGCCAGGCTGTACTTCCATGTTTAAGTTATAGCTGTTGATGGCAAAGCCGTGGGTAATATCTTCATCGAAATCAATGTTAGTTAAATGGATGGTGACATAATCGCCTTCGTTGACTTCAATGACATCAGGACGTTTTGCTTTCGCATCAAAGATAAACTTCGAGCGCATCGCAATTCCGTATACATCGACGTTATTGCCATTGCGGACAATTCTTGCGTCAGACTTTTTATAAACAGCGTCTTTGTTCTTTTCATCTTTAGGGTAAACGTTAATTGCCTTGATCTTATCTGCTTTAATCATTTGAGCGTAGTGAGGCTCTGGGTTAACCGGAGCAGATTGGATGACCTTCATTTTGCCACTGATGTCGATTAACTGCATGGACTCAGGGTGTGAAGGACCAACAGACAAGTAGCTGTCTTTCGCAATCTTATTAAGCGCTACAAGGTATTTTCCATCAGGTGAAACGGTATCGCCTTCAGCAGCAACAGAGTGACCTGGAGAGTATTGAACAGGTACACGGTCTAATGTTTTTCCAGTGTTTGGATCCCATTTTACAACCTCAGAAGAGATGAACATCGTTGTATAGGCCATGCCTTTGTCATCAAATTGAGTATGAAGCGGTCCAAGGGCGTTTTCTGGGTTTACTTCGCGTTCCATGACGGATTTGTAATTGATAATCGGAATCCCGTTTCTTTCACCGGCAAAGTCTTTGTTTTCGATCGCTTTAAAGGCTTTTTCAAACGAGAATACAGTCATCGTAGGTGCAAGCTTGCCTGAGGCGATGAATCGTTTGCCGTCTGGCGTAACGTCAACACCGTGCGGCGATTTCGCAACCGGAATTAAATAGATGCCGCCTTTTTGTTTTTCAGGGTAAATCATTTTTTGGCCGTTAACATCCTCATACTTGCCTTCCTTGACCATTTTCTCAAGCTCTTTCCAGTTAAAAAGAACAATATAGTCACGGTCTGCTTGTGACGCGTTAATTTCAAGGTTTGTGGTGGCTTCTTCCGTATTATAGGTCGTTAACACAGCCCAATCCTTGGAGATTTTTTTACCAGCATCAGAAAGGTCATAGGACCATGGCGGAAGCGCCACTTGATAAGCAACATTAAGCTTTTCTTTGTTTTGGTCAAATGTCACGGCGGACATTACGCCGCGGTATTTTGTGCTGTAGTCATCAAGTGATTCATACTTTTGACCAAGTGGTACGGCGAAACGAGTTGGCAGGAACATGTACTCGGTATTTTCGGTAACGAAGGCCGCACAGTGCGGGCCGCTTGTGTTTGGAACTTGAATAATGTCTTTCACGGTAAAGGTTTTTAAATCCATGGCGGCTGCACGGCTGTTACCAACGTCAGTCGCAAACATAAATTTACCGTCATAGTCACCGTTTGTTTCAGAGAAAGCAGGGTGGTGAAGGTCTCCCCATGTATAGTCACCCATTAATTTCTTAGAATGCTCATCAAAGCCATATCCTGTCGCCGAATCTGGTGAGAAAACAGGAACGGTACGGATCTGACGCATCGATGGAACACCGTAAATAAACATTTGTCCAGAGTGTCCGCCAGATGCGAATAAATAGTATTCATCTTTTTTACCAAATGGAACGTAAACTTTTTCTGCATCGCTCTTGTTGCTGCCGGATGCTGTTGCTGTTTTGTCATTGGACGAGAAGTCAGCGAATGATATTGTCGCTGCAACAAAACCGGCAAGTAATCCGGATGCGATTGGAATCCATTTTTTCATTCTTTTACACCACCTTATTTTGCTTCAGATGCTTGCTTCAGAAGGTCAAGGACCTGCTTGAGCTCATCATCTGTTAATGGATTTTTACCGATAACGCCAGACATGACAGCTGAAGTAGGCGCTTTCAAGAATTCCTCGATTGGCTTGCCGTGCTTGCCTTCCACATTAACAAACGCTTGGGAAAGATCCGGACCAACGGCCCCGCCTTTTAAATTTAGAGCCTCTACGCTGTGGCAGCCTAAGCAGCCTTTCTTATTAAGGATGGTATCCTCGTTTGCTGAAGAAGTTTTTGCGGGCTCTTCTTTTGTTGTTTCTGTCGTTGCTGTTTCCTTTGTATCAGCTTGTGCCACTTGCGGCTGTTTTTCGGAATCTCCCGTGATGACGCCAAAAACAAGATATCCTAAACCGAAGCCTAAGAGCGCGCAGATTACAAAGGTAATAATGGCTTTTTTCATACTTGCCCCCTCCTTTTATCTCTAATGAACAACTTTATCCTAATCTGGAAGGGCCGATAAAATAGTGACGTGCGTCACATCATTTGATTCGTTTTTGAACGTTTTGTGAAAGGGGGAGCAAACCCTTAGAAAATCGCTGTTTTAAAAAATTGAACGTTTTGTGAATCTCGTCACTACATCATCAAGAATAGAAGATTACAATAGATGTAAATATATCGAAATCTAGAAAAGGTGGTGGAAAAATGCAACGCGTTGATTACTTAGAGGATCTGCATTTTGCTGTTTATAAAGAGGTGAAATCGTCGGAGCTGCTTCGGAAAATTGTCATCTTCAAGAATTTATCGGAAAAGTCGCTTCGCGTCATCGAAAACCAAATCCAAACGCTTGAATTTAAAAAAGGCGAGCAAGTGATTTCGGAGGAACAGGTGGCAAAGGGTGTTTACTTCGTTCATTCCGGTGCCGTCAAGCTGTCGAAACAGGATGAAACCGGCAATGAAATCATTGTTTGTGTGAAACAAAATGGCGATGTCTTTGCAGAGGCATGCTTGTTTACGCAAAAGACAGAACGCTATCCAGCGACGGCAACGATGCTGCAGGACGGAAAGTTGCTCTTTTTGGAAAAGCAGGAATTGGAGCAGGAATTATACAAGTATCCTTAGCTCTCGAATGCAAATGATCCGCTATATGAGTGATTCACTTCGGGAAATGACGTCGCATATACGTGACGTTGCCTTGCTTGACGTTTATGCAAAAACAGTAAAAACAATGGAGCGGCTTGGGAAGAAGTTTAACACGGGGGTAAACCGGTGGAATATTGAAATTCCGTTAACGGTTCAGGAATTTGCGACCGTAGTGGGAACCTCACGGGAGAGTGTGAGTCGGGTATTTTCGCGGCTAAAAAAAGAGTAAATGATAGATTTGAAGTCGCGGAAAATCATCATTTTGGATTGGTGTCGTTTTTGTACGCTATTGCAGCGGGATTATTGATAGTTTTCGGCCGTTTTTAAGTTTTGTCTATTATTAGGGTGGTTTTGTCCATTTTTTTGAATGGATTGACTATTTTTCCAGAGGGTTTGTCTATTTTTTTAAGCACTTTGTCTATTTTTCAAAGGAGTTTGTCTATTTAGACATTATTTGGATAAAATATTTCCTAAAGATCATGAATTTGAACATTATAAATAAAAAGAAAAAGAGGGCTTCCCAGTAGTATTGGGAAGCCCTCTTTTGGCTTGTTTAAATTATTGTAAATATTTGAATGATTAGACTTATTTAAATTGTATTGACAATACTTCGATAGGATAATAGAATGTCATTGTTTATAGGAAACTGTATATGGTTTTAAACGATTTTTTTTTCCACTCACTTGAAATCGCTTTCAATATAAGAGATTTCAAAAAAATCCACAGGAGGTCCCATCATATGAAAAAAATTCTTATTACCGGCAGTCTCGGCCAAATCGGTTCTGAATTGACACATCGTTTAAGGAAAGTGTACGGAACAGAAAACGTTATTGCAACAGATATTCGTCATATGGAAGACAATCCAGTCATTGAAAACGGTATATTTGAAATCCTTGATGTTATGGATGACAAAGCTATGCTAGACCTTTGCAAAAAATATAAAGTTGACACTCTTATGCACTTGGCAGCCTTATTGTCAGCTGTCGGAGAAGCAAAGCCAAAATTTGCCTGGGACCTGAATATGGGGGGCCTAATGAACGCCCTTGAAGTATCCCGTGAGCTAAACCTGAAACTATTTACACCAAGCTCCATTGCTGCTTTCGGACCGGGAACACCGGCAGATATGACACCTCAGGATACGGTGCAACGGCCTGCCACTATGTATGGTGTTACTAAGGTAGCTGGAGAATTGCTTTGTGACTACTATTTCACTAAATTCGGTGTAGATGTACTCGGAGTAAGATTCCCTGGACTGATTTCGTACAAGACTCTTCCAGGCGGGGGAACGACCGACTACGCAGTAGATATATACTATGAAGCTCTTAAAAACAAGAAATACACATCTTTCATTGCTAAAGGAACCTATATGGACATGATGTATATGCCGGATGCTATCGATGCAATCATTCAATTGATGGAAGCAGATCCATCAAGATTGAAGCACCGCAATGCCTTTAACATCACTGCTATGAGCTTTGAGCCAGAACAAATTGCAGCATCCATTAAGAAGTTCATTCCTGAGTTTGAAATTTCATACAACGTTGACCCGGTGCGCCAAAGTATTGCTGACTCATGGCCAAATAGCATTGATGCATCTGCAGCATGCGTTGAATGGGATTTCAATCCTCACTACGACCTAGATCGGATGACTAAAGATATGCTTGAAAACTTATCCGAAAAATTAGGTATTCCTTTTCGGGAGCTTGCACTAACCTATTAAACTCTTATCTATTATAATTCATCCGTAATAAAAACACAAATGTGTTTTCCGTGTGGACATTATCGAAAAAAATTACTATACTTATATCTTCAGGACGGACTCTATCGGAATTGACTATTCTTGTTGTAACAGAGGGGGAAATAGAATGGCAAACAAGGAATTGAGCAGAGGTTTAAGTTCACGCCATATTCAGATGATTGCTTTGGGCGGAACGATTGGTGTGGGACTTTTTATGGGATCTTCCAGCACAATTGGCTGGACAGGTCCATCCGTTATGCTAGCTTATGGTATAACAGGAATATTTCTATATTTGATTATGCGTGCCATGGGGGAAATGCTCTATTTAGAACCAAGTACAGGTTCATTCGCAACATTTGGCTATAAGTATATCCATCCAATCGCAGGATATATGACGGCCTGGAGCAACTGGTTCCAGTGGGTAGTGGTCGGTATGGCGGAAGTTATCGCAATCGGCACCTACATGCAGTATTGGTATCCGGATCTTCCTGCATGGATTCCAGGTCTTATCGCTATGGTTATCCTTGGGACAGCAAACTTTATCTCAGTTAAATCCTTTGGTGAATTTGAATTTTGGTTTGCTTTGATTAAAGTCGTTACGATTGTATTGATGATTATTGCAGGTTTCGGCTTGATTTTCTTTGGCCTTGGCAACGGGGGAGAAGCAATTGGTCTATCCAACCTTTGGAAAAATGGCGGCTTCTTTACTGGCGGATTAAAAGGATTCCTCTTTGCCCTATCACTTGTTGTTGGTGCTTATCAAGGTGTAGAGCTTATCGGTATCACAGCTGGTGAAGCGAAAGATCCACAGAAAACATTAAGAAACGCGATTCAAAGTACCATTTGGCGTATCCTCGTTTTCTATATTGGCGCCATTTTTGTAATTGTTACTGTTTATCCTTGGGATAAATTGACTTCTTTAGGAAGCCCGTTCGTAGCCACTTTTGCAAAAATCGGTATTACTGCAGCTGCTGGAATTATTAACTTTGTTGTGATCACGGCTGCGATGTCTGGCTGTAACAGTGGTATCTACAGCGCAGGGCGTATGCTTTATACTCTTGGAGTCAATGGACAAGCTCCTAAAGTGTTTGCGAAGGTTTCAAATAGCGGTGTGCCTTTAGTTGGTACAATTGGCGTATTGATCGGTCTTGGTGTTGGCGTTATCTTAAGTTATCTTGCACCTGAAAAGCTGTTTGTGTACGTCTATGCGGCAAGTGTACTTCCTGGGATGGTTCCTTGGTTCGTCATCCTAATCAGCCAAATCAAATTTAGGAAGGTTAATGCGGCAAAAATGGCCAATCATCCATTTAAAATGCCTTTTGCGCCTGTCACGAACTATCTGACTATTGGTTATCTAATCGCGGTGCTTATCGGCATGTGGTTCAATGAGGATACTCGAGTATCATTGATTGCAGGTATGGTGTTCCTGGCAATTGTAGCCATCAGTTTTTATGCTTTCGGAATAAACAAGCGTGTACCTGCCGATCTTCAAGCAGAGGATCTGACAGAGAAGAAGGCAATGTAATTTTTAACTGCATGAAAAAGCTGCCGGTTATTGCCGGCAGCTTCATTTTTTATTAGTTCGCAAACTTATACGTCCAAAACCGCTCATTGTTGATCCACACCATAATTTGCGGGTCTTGGTTTTTCAACTTCTTTTCTACATCTTTAAACATCTGCTCAGTCTGGGAGCGATGTGCCTGTATAGCGGCGAGCTTTTGCTTCGCGACAGGGGTAATGTTATTGATAATGTCGGCCTCGCCAAGCTCCTCGACGCAATTATTAGAAAAAGCGACGCAGTGTAATTTTGGCCGCGCGGCGGCAGGCAGTTTTTCAACAGCCCTCACGACGGCCGCACCGGTGGCGTCATGGTCAGGGTGAACCGAGTAGCCTGGATAAAACGTAATGATAAGGGATGGATTTAATTCCGCAATCAAATTAGACATGTTTTGGGTCAGCTTCTCTTCATCCTCAAATTCAATGGTTTTATCGCGGTATCCGAGCATGCGGAGATCCTGAATACCCAGCACGCGGGCAGCCTCCTGCAGTTCTGTTTTTCTGATTTTCGGCAGGTTTTCCCGATTGGTAAAAGGGGGATTGCCCATGTTTCGACCCATTTCTCCTAAGGTTAGGCAAGCATACGTAACCGGAGTTCCATTTTGCACATGGGTAGCAATCGTCCCAGATACACCAAAAGCCTCATCATCTGGGTGAGGGAAAACGACCAAGACGTGGCGTTCTTTTTCCATCTTCATTCTCCTTTCCACCTTTCTTAAGCAAACGGGGTAGTGCTGATTTCTAAGGCAACGGCTAGCCTTCCTTCATTGTCATGGCCTGCCAATAAGAGATGGTTTTCTTCATCTATTTCAAAATGAGTAATGCCTTCAGCATAGATCCAGCCGAGGTTTATTTTTAAGCCCACTCGGTAGGGTCCATTGCCGGTAATTTTCCCTAATTCATAACGGACAAGGGCATTGCGGATATAGGCGCCGGCATTAAAAAACGATTGATCCTTATGGGAGGCATACGCCCCGTTTGTCGTTTCAAGGTGTATGTAGACATCTTTATTTGCAAAACGATGAATTGCTTCTTGGACTCTTTTGATATCAACTACTTCCAAAAAAATGACCCCTTTCCCTTCCACACCTACTGACTATTTTTCATTAATAATGTATCCATCATACTAAAATTTGTTAAAAAATGCGAAATCCATGCTTAATAAAAAAAGCCGGGCGATTAGCGCCGGCTTTCAACCTTACAATTCCTCACAATCCTCGCAATACTCCGTAACCGCCCCCTCACTGCGGTAGGCACCGTGCCAGGTTGGACCAACGTATTCATTTAAGCGGAAGCCTTGCTCGATCGCTGCCGAAACAAACTGCTTCGCCACATCCACGGCATCATAAACCGATTGCCCTTTTGCCAAACCTGCCGTAACGGCTGAGGAATTCGTACAGCCTGCCCCATGAGTAAAGGTCGTTTCAATCTTTGCCGACTCGTAAATCATGAATTCTTTTCCATCATATAAAAGGTCTAGGGATTTTTCCGCTGTTTGAAGCTTGCTGCCGCCTTTAATCAGGACATGTTTGGCGCCTAACTCGTGAATTTTCACAGCGGCGTTTTTCATGTCATCCAAAGTGCGTGGTGTACCTGTCCGGGCAAGCTGTCCTGCTTCAAATAGATTCGGTGTTACCACAAAGGCTCGCGGCAGAAGAAGTTCGCGCATCGCATCCGCTGTTTCCGGATTTAACACCTCATCTTCGCCTTTACAAACCATAACCGGGTCAATCACGACCCGCTCTAACTTGTGTTCATCCATTTTTCGTGCAGCAAGCTCAATGATTTCAACCGTCCCGAGCATGCCTGTTTTCATCGCGTCAATCCCCACCGAAAGAATCGTATCCAGCTGTTTTTCGAGAATCTTCACATCAATCGGAAACACCTCGTGATGCCAATGGTTCTTTGGATCCATCGTGACGATACAGGTGAGGGCTGTCATCCCATAAACGCCCAGCTCCTGGAATGTTTTCAAGTCCGCTTGAATCCCTGCTCCTCCACTAGTATCAGAGCCAGCAATTGTTAATACTTTTTTTATTGCCATTATGTACTCAACCTCCTCAATCTAAATCTCCTTTATATTATAAATCACTTCTAAAAATTTAACAGAAATCGGCAATAGTTGACAGAAAAATGACAATTGGACCATTTGTACTATTTACACGTGCGTAGCGTGATAAATATTACTTTCAATCCAGTCATGGAAAAGTACGATAAAGGTAAAAAGATAGAGTGCTTTTTTACTGTGATAAAAATCGTTGATAGCTTAATTTCAAAAAGGCTAAATTTAAGTAATCCGCATAGGAGGGAAAACAATGAATCGAAAAGGCTGCCCAGATGAATATCCCATTTCCTTGACCATTAACGGCTATGAAATCGCCGTTTTTCAGCTAACAAAATTCGACCTTGAAGATTGGGCATATGGGTATTTGTATTCTGAAGGCTTTATTCAGGATGCTAATGATATTGAAGCCATCCTAGTTGATGAAGAGATGGGAAGCATCAGCGTTTCACTCCGAACAGATTTTGACGGAGAACAGGTTTTCTCGAAAAAGAAGCATTACACGGCGGGCTGTGGCCGAGGAGTCACGTTTTTCTCGATGACAGATGTGAAAAGCTTTGAAAAAATAACCGCTGAAAAAACCTATTCACTTAGTTATCTCTTAAAAAAGAGAAGTGAATTTGCTCAGAAGTCAGAGCTTTATCTTGAGACTGGCGGCATGCATGGAGCCTGTATTATCAAGGAAGACGGCAGCATGGTCATTCGTGAAGATATCGGCCGGCACAATGCGGTCGATAAAATTATTGGTCACGCTATTCGAAAGCGTTTACAACCTGAACAGTTACTTTTACTAACAACTGGAAGGGTTTCATATGAAATGATCTCAAAGGCAGCGAAATTTGGCTTTCCTGTTATCGGTTCGCGTACAGCCGCCACCAAGCAGGCCGTACAGCTGGCCAAATATTTAAATATTGAGGTAATCGGCTATTTACGAGGGAAAATGGCAACGATTTATACTTCAGCAGGCAGAGTTGAAAACGATGTATCGTCTGAGTTGGCATTAGAAATTTGAAGGGGGGAATAAATAGCTTTTTAGACTTAGAGAGAAAGATAAATGGGATGATTCTAATCAAATCTTGGGAAGGAGATTCGAAATGGTTGAAATGAACCTAAATCGCCGGCAATTTTTAAAGCTGTCAGGCGCAACCGCTGCAACACTTGCTGTTGTCGAACTGGGCTTTAACGAAAATAAGGCTTATGCGAAAACAAAAGAATTTAAAATTGCCAAAGCTACTGTAACACCAACCATTTGCTGCTTTTGCGGTGTCGGATGCGGAATTCTCGTCCACACCAAAAACAACACTGTGGTCTATACGGAAGGGGATCCGGATAACCCGATTAATGAAGGTAAGTTGTGCAGCAAGGGAACAACTTTAAGACAACTTTATACATCTGAAAAACGATTAACAAAGCCGCTTTATCGTGCTCCTGGCAGCAGTAAGTGGGAAGAAAAAGATTGGGCATGGATGCTTGACACCATTGCCAAACGCGCAAAAGAAACACGCGACAGTTCGTTTGTTGAAGTTGAAAACGGTATCACGGTAAATAAAACCGAAAAGATTGCCAGCCTTGGAGGCGCGGCACTTGATAATGAAGAAACGTATTTAGTTTCAAAATTAATGAGAGGGCTTGGTGTTACCTACTTAGAGCACCAGGCACGAATATGACATAGTTCTACGGTTGCCGGTCTGGCACCTACATTTGGTCGTGGAGCAATGACAAACCACTGGAATGATTTACAGAATACAGATTGTGCCTTGATTATGGGAGCAAACCCTGCTGAAAATCATCCTATCAGCTTTAGATGGCTGACAAAAGCGAAAGAAAAAGGCGGGAAAATTATCAGCGTGGATCCGCGTTTTACACGGACATCTGCAGTGTCTGATATTTATGCGCCGCTTCGTTCTGGCACTGATATTCCATTTATCGGCGGAATGATTAAATATGCGATCGAAAACAATCTCATTCATAAAGAGTATGTTGCAAAATATACGAATGCTTCCTTTATCGTAAAAGAAGGATATGACTTCAAAGATGGTTTATTCTCCGGATATGACGAAGCAAAACGAGTTTATGATAAAACGAAATGGGCAATTGAAGCAACTCCAGATGGAAAACCAGTGAAGGATGAAACGCTGGAAAATCCGCGTACGGTTTTCCAATTAATGAAAAACCATTATTCCCGTTATGATGTGGATACAGTTGCATCTGTAACAGGCACACCAAAAGAGGATTTATTAAAAGTTTATAAAACTTTCTGTGAAACCAGCAAGGTGGGTAAATCCGGAACGATTTTATATGCAATGGGTACTACCCAGCATACGGTCGGTTCTCAAAACGTTCGTGCGTTTGCCATAATCCAGCTCCTTTTGGGCAACATCGGTCTTCCAGGCGGAGGAATCAACGCGATGCGCGGCGAATCCAACGTTCAAGGCTCAACTGACTTTGGTTTATTATGGGATAACTTAACAGGTTATCTTGCTATTCCAAAAGCAAATGTTCCTGAGCATGCTACACTTGAAGGCTATTTGAAAAAAGAAACACCTCCAACAGGTTACTGGAGCAACAAACCGAAATTTGTTGTCAGTTTGTTAAAAGCTTGGTACGGTGCTAACGCAACAAAAGATAACGAATTTGGTTATCAGTTCTTACCTAAACCAAATAAAAACAGCTCACATATTAACTTGTTCAAAGCGATGTACAACAAGGAGATTGAAGGTGCGTTCCTTTGGGGAACAAACCCTGTTGTCGGAGGACCTAATGCCGGCAAGGAAAGAGATGCGCTTGGAAACTTGAAATGGCTGGTAGCAGTTGATTTATGGGAAACTGAAACATCTGCATTCTGGCAAAAAGAAGCCGGCAGCGACCCAGCAAAAATTAATACAGAAGTATTCTTGCTTCCAGCTAGTGCCTCTTTTGAAAAAGAAGGTAGTATTTCCAACAGCTCACGCTGGATGCAATACCGCTGGAAAGCAATTGATTCAAGGGGCGAAGCAAGACCAGACCTTGATATCATCCATGAACTTGCACTTAAGCTTAAACAGCTTTATGCCAACAGTCCGAAATCAGCAGATAAGCCATTACTGGCTCTCGATTGGAATTACGGTACGGGCGAAGCGCCAGATTTGGATCTTGTCGCAAAAGAAATCAACGGCTATAATCTCACAACTGGCAAGTTGATGGCAACCTTCGGCGACCTGAAAGATGATGGAACAACTTCGAGTGGAAACTGGATTTATTCTGGCTTCTATCCTGAAGATGGAAAAAATAGATCGAAAAACCGCGATAGCAAAGATACAGGCGGCGGAAACTTCTTGAACTGGTCCTTCGCTTGGCCGGCAAACCGTCGTATTCTTTATAACCGCGCTGCTGCTGACCCAAGCGGTCAACCATGGAGCAAGGAAAAGGCAGTTATCTGGTGGGATGCCGTTCAGAAGAAATGGGTCGGAAACGATGTTCCTGACTTTAAAGCCGTTACAGCTCCAACAGAGCCGGGCGGAACAGGCGCGTTCATGATGAACAAAGATGGCGTAGCATTATTGTTTGCCCCAACCATGAATGAAGGTCCATTCCCTGAACATTATGAGCCATTTGAAAGTCCTGTGCCAAACGCATTCTCATCAGTGGATTTAAACCCTGCTGTTGTCATCAATGACGGCGACTTTAACAAAAAGGGCAGCAAGGGAGACTTCCCGATTGTAGCTACCACCTATCGTGTTGAAGCTCACTGGCAATCAGGATCGATGACCCGTAACCAAGAGTGGCTCTCAGAGATTGCTAGATACATGTTTGTGGAAATAAGCGAAGAGCTAGCAAAAGAAAAGGGCATCAAAAATAAAGACAAAATAATTGTTACCTCTGCCCGCGGCGAAATTAAAGCCTATGCTATGGTAACGAAACGCTATAAACCATTTACAGTCAGAGGCAAAAAGGTCCATCAAATCGGAATGCCTTGGAACTTTGGATTTAAAGGATATGCGACAGGAGATATTGCGAACCGCCTGACTCCACATATTGGGGATGCCAACACCATGATTCCGGAATATAAAGCATTCCTTTGCAACATAAGGAGGGCTGACTAATGGCTGAATTTGTAAAATATGTTGACGTAACCAAATGTGACGGATGTAAGGCATGTATGGTGGCATGTAAAAACTGGAATGACCTACCTGCAGAAACAACAGCATTCCAAGGAAGCGTTCAATCACACTCAAAAACTAGCGCTGATACATGGAATGTCCTTCAGTACATTGAACACGAGAATGGCAAAGGCGATTTAGAATATCTTTTCCGCCATTCTTCCTGCTTCCATTGTAAGGATGCCGCCTGTGAAAAGGTTTGCCCAGAAAATGCGATCAGATATACGAAATATGGCTCTGTTATCATCGACCAAGACAAGTGCGTCGGCTGTGGCTACTGCGTGCAAAACTGTCCGTTTGAAGTGATTTCGTTAAAGACCTATAAAGATAAAAATGGCAAAGAGTACAGAAAATCGCAAAAATGCACGATGTGTACCGATCGTTTGGATGAAGGCTTACAGCCTGCCTGCGTCACTACCTGCCATACAGGGGCGATGGAATTTGGCAACAAGGCTGCCATGCTGCAAAAGGCAGAGAAGCGCTTAAGTGAAATTAAAGATCGATATCCGAATGCACAGATTTATAACCCGCAAGGAGTCGGTGGTACACACACTATTTATGTATTAGCAGAAAAACCATCCGTTTATGGATTACCAGAAAATCCAAAGGTGCCAACATCAGCGGTTGCTTGGAAGGATTATGCCCAGCCAATTGGTAAGATGATGCTTGGAGCCACAACGATGGCGCTTGTCGGTGCATTTGTCACGAACAAGCTATTCAATAAAGAAGGCAAAGGCGAGAACCAAGATGGAGGTGGCAGCCATGAGTAAACAACAGGTAAATTCTACTGTTCAAGTAAAGCGTTTTTCAAAAGCGTTTGTCTGGGCTCATGCCATTAATGCGATATCTTTCTTTGCGCTTTATATTACTGCGCTGCCAATGCATACCGAGTTTTTTGATTGGCTTTATCCTGTTCTTGGCGGCCCGGCGAATGCCCGTTTGCTTCATCGCATTTTTGCAGTTACGTTCGTGTCACCGACGATTATCTATTTGATTTTTGATCGTCAAGGTTTTTTCCGTTGGATGAAAGAGCTTGTGACCTGGAAAAAGAGAGACATCGAGTTTTTTACAGAGTTTGTGAAAGAATTGTTCGGCTTTAAATTCAAGCATGTAAAGCAAACTTTCTTTAATGCTGGTGAAAAAATTAACTCCATCCTGCAAATCTTGTGTGCGGTGATCATTTTTGGTTCAGGAATTCCAATGTGGTTCTCTGAATACTTCCCAAGAGCTGTTGTTCAGTGGGGCTACTTTTTCCATAACGTCGGTTTCGGTTTAGCGATTGCTGTTATTGTCGGACACATCTATCTTAGTGTCATCCACAAAAACTCAAGACCAGGCTATTCCGGCGTGGTGACTGGCAAGGTTCCGGCGTGGTGGGCAAAGGACCACTACACAGAATGGTATGAAGAAGAAGTAAAAAAAGGTAACTTCCCTAAACTAGATGATCCATCCAATAAAAAGAAAAAAGGCGCTTAAATTTAATTCCGGGGGATGGCTGTCGAAAAATAGACAGCCATTTCCTTTAAAAATATGAAATCGAGGTGCGACAACGATGATTAAATCTGTTGTTTCAAAAGAATACCAGAGTCTGCAAAAAGAAATCGTCAAGCTTCAGGAACAGTGGAAGCAATCGATCGACCCGGAAACGATTCGACCCAACTTAGATAAAGCTGCGATGGCAGCAGGAGTGCCAGCTGCGGCATTAACGGCTATTGATTTTCAAATATCACTATTCTTACAGTGGATAGGGGAAATAAATGCCACTCTCATAAAGAGCAATCCTGAATTAGAAACAAAGCTTGCCAGTATTAGCAATCTATTAAATGAAGAAACGGCGTCCCGCTGGATTGAAGAGGCGTTTGCATTTAACCATGAGTATTTTTCCAGCTTTGCTGAAGAAAATGGCTTGGACGCATGGATTCCGCATTTTCTCGCAGAAACAGTACTTCGCCCTTATTTGCAGGTAATCGCGGAAAAAGTTCAGCCTGAGGTCAGCAGTGCGGTGCCAGGATCGGGTTGCCCAGTTTGCGGTGAACCCGTAAGGTTAGCCGCACTTGAAGAAGAAGGGAAAAAAGTCATGCATTGCCCCCGCTGCTTAGCCCATTGGAACGCGAAACGTTTGGAATGCTCCCACTGCGGCAACGAAGACCATAAAACGATTCAATTTCTACAAATTGAAGGGGACGCAGTCTCGCAAATCCAAGTTTGCGATGAGTGTAACGGCTATATTAAACTGATTGATACAAGACAATATATTGAAAAGCCATCTGCAGCCTTACAGGATTTGAACTCGATTCATCTAGATTTTGTAGCTCAAGAAAATGGGTATAAGGCAGTTGGCGAAAAAAAACTGATCCACTAAGAGGGGCTAAAAAACAATGAATGCGGCGGCAATAATTTTATCAGGCGGGAAATCCAGCAGAATGGGTACAAATAAAGCGCTTCTCATAATAAATGAGCAAACCAACCTGGAAAGAATGAGCGAATCGCTTAAAACCGTTTTTGAAGATATTATTCTCGTGACAAATGAGCCAAAGGAATATGAATTTTTAGAAGTAAAAATGACGTCTGATCAATATCCAGGCATGGGGCCGCTGGCCGGACTTCATGCTGGTCTCTTGGCCAGCAAATATGATGTAAATTTCATGGTCGCCTGTGATATGCCATTTGTATCCGCAGAGCTGGCTGCCGTCCTAGTCGAGCTGTGCGGCGATTATGATGCGGTCATTCCTGTCATTAATGGCACGCAGCATCCGTTATTTGCTGTTTTTAAAAAAATAGCTGCCGAGAAAGCAGCAAACTGCATTGAAGCAGGAAATCTCCGCATGAAACAGCTGCTCGAGCAATTAAATGTCCGATACGTAACCGAAAATGATTTGAAGAATTTTACCCAGATGGACATCGAGCGCGTTTTTTTCAATATGAATCATCCAAATGAATATGAAGCTGCCAAAAAGTGGGCTGAAGCAGAACAGTAAGGGGGAACTGGGGAACCATGCAATTTTTCAAAGTAAAAACAGTTGAAGAGACCTTTACCTTAATCAAGGAAAAAATAACAGCAATTGTAGAGACAGAGGTTAGGGGGCTTGACCGTGCCCTTCACTATATATTGGCCGAGCCGGTCACAGCAAAGGAAAATGTACCTGGCTTTGACCGTTCAACTGTGGATGGCTATGCCGTCCGCGCAAAAGATACGTATGGTTCATCCGAATCGATGCCCGGCTTCCTCACCCTAGCAGGTGAAGTGAAGATGGGCGAGGTCCCAACGGCTGTAGTCAGCCCCGGAAAAGCCGTTTACGTGCCAACCGGCGGCATGCTGCCAGTTGGCAGCGACAGCGTCATCATGATTGAACATTGTGAAGACGTAGATGGTCTATTGAATACCTACAAGCAGGCAGCACCTGGAGAAAACATCATTCGTGCCGGCGAAGATATTCGTGAAGGTGAGGTTCTGCTTGAAAAGGGTGTGAAGCTCCGCCCACAGGAATTGGGGGCACTTGCTTCTTTGGGGATTACCCATGTCATGGTATACCGGAAATTGACGGTTGGCTATCTATCATCTGGGGATGAAATTGTTCCCTATCAAACAGCGAATCTTTTAGAAGGGCAGATCCGCGACATTAACCACCTGACAATAGCCGGACTTGCCAGAGAATGGAATGTCGACTTCGTTTACGGCGGGATTGTCAAAGATGATTTCGAAGAATTTCTGGCCAGGGCTCGTGAACTCTATGAGCAGACCGATTGTTTAATCCTGTCGGGGGGCAGCTCGGTCGGCGCGAAGGATTATACAACCGAAGTAATTCAATCGTTAGGCGAACCAGGGGTATTTGTTCACGGTATTTCCATTAAGCCTGGCAAACCCACGATTCTAGCAATGGCAGACGGAAAGCCGGTCATTGGACTTCCAGGTCACCCAGCGTCCGCAATGATTATTTTCAGATTGTTTGGTGAGCGCATATTACGACAGCTTTCTGGTGAAAGGATCGAACGAAAGCCTGAGCGTATTTTTGCAAGAATCACCAAAAACATCCCATCCTCACCAGGACGTTCCGATTATATTCGTGTCCGCTTGATTGAAAATAACGGGGATTGGTGGGCTGAGCCGATTATTGGCAAATCCGGTTTGATTACGACACTCGTAAAAAGCGACGGCATTGTTGAGATTAGTTCAGAAAAAGAGGGTATTTCAGAGGGTGAATATGTGCCTGTGATTGCAACACGGTAAGGGGGAAGAACAGATGTATAAACGTAAAATTTATTTAGAAGACAAGCCCCGTTCGAAAGCGAGGGAAGAAATTCTGTCGGCATCACGATTCGCCCCTGAAACGGAATATCTCGCTACAGCGGATGCTCTTGGCCGCGTGACAGCCGGGCCGATTTTTGCAAGAGTGTCAATGCCGCACTACCACGCCTCTGCGATGGACGGGATTGCCGTTGTCGCCGAAAGCACCTATCAGGCCCATGAACAAAATCCACTTCATCTTAAAAGAGGCACGGGGTTTTGCTACGTAGATACCGGAAATGCCATTCCTGCTCCGTTCAATGCCGTCATTATGATTGAGCATGTTCAGGTGATCGATGACGATACAATTGAGATTATCGAACCGGCTACTCCTTGGCAGCATATCCGCCCGATTGGTGAGGATATTGTTCAGGAGGAAATGCTGTTTCCGCAAGGTCATGTCCTGCGCCCGGCTGATTTAGGCGTGTTGCTGGCGGCACAGCAGACGGTGATTCCAGTTGTAAAAAAGCCGGTGGTCACGATTATTCCAACCGGAAATGAATTGGTTGAGGCACATTCAGAGCTTTCTTCCGGAAAAATTATTGAATTTAATGGGACGGTTTTCTCTGGTTTTATTAAAGAATGGGGCGGCGAACCGAAGCTGCAGACAATCGTTAAAGATGAGCCTGGTCGAATTAAAGAGGTGCTGTTAGGAGCGGCTGATACCTCCGATATTATCGTCATCAATGCTGGCTCATCGGCAGGCTCTAAGGACTACACGGTCCACATTATTGGCGAAATCGGCGAAGTTTTTACCCATGGGGTCGCCGCACGGCCTGGAAAGCCAGTGATTTTAGGGGAAATTAACGGAAAAATAGTCGTCGGAGTCCCGGGCTATCCAGTATCCGCCTATTTAGCATTGGAATGGTTTGTCCGCCCGCTTGTCTGCCAGTATTTGGGTATTCCCGTACCGGAGCGGCAAAAAGTAACGGTCAAACTGGGCCGCCGTATCGTCTCATCGATGGGGGCCGAAGACTTTGTACGAATGAATATCGGCTATGTGAATGGACAATTCGTCGCCAATCCGCTGACCCGGGCGGCCGGCGTCACGATGTCCTATGTGAGAGCAGATGGCCTGTTAATCGTCCCGCCGAACATCATTGGCTACGAACAAGGGGATTTAGCAGAGGTCGAACTTTTGCGTCCGCTTGAAGAAATTAGTAAGGCAATTGTGTTCAGCGGCAGCCATGACTTGACGATCGACCTGCTGTCATCGGAATTGAAGCGAGTGCGAAATGACATGAAAATTGTCTCCTCGCATGTTGGCAGCATGGCAGGAATCATGGCAATTCGAAAAGGAGAGGCCCATGTAGCGGGCATTCATTTGCTAGACCCGAGTACAAAGCAATATAATATTTCATATGTACGAAAAATGCTAGTTGGCCAGGACATTATTCTCTATCCCTTTTTAAAAAGGAAGCAAGGCTGGATTTTACCAAAAGGCAACCCGCTAGAAATTGAAACGGCTTCGGATTTAGTCCGAACGGGTGCGAACTTCGTCAACCGTCAAAAAGGAGCGGGCACTCGCATCCTCTTCGATTTGCTGCTCGAGGAAGCCGGTTTAGAGCCAGACAAGATTACCGGCTATGACCGCGAAATGTTCTCCCATTTAGCGGTTGCAGCCGAAGTCAAGGGTGACGCGAAGGGGGCCGGCCTTGGGATTTATCCGGCAGCGAAGGCAATGGACTTAGAGTTTGTCCCTGTTGCCGATGAAGAATATGATTTACTGATGACCAGAAGTTTTTATGAGAGTGAAAGCGGCCGTCAGCTCATCGCGATGATTCAGTCTGCCAGGTTTAAAGAGCAGGTCGCAAAAATTGGCGGTTATCAGGTGGTCGAAAAAGCAGAGTTGAAGAGCTTGGCTGAAGAGGTGAAAGAATGAAAATGTACGAGATTTCAAAGGAACCGATTGATATACAATCCGTGATTGATAAGGTGGTCCAGCGTGAGGCCGGCGCTATCACCACCTTTATCGGCACTGTCCGGGAATTAACGCATGGCAAGAAAACCTTATTTTTAATCTATGAGGCATACGAAGCGATGGCGGTCAAAAAGCTCTCGCAAATTGGTTCGGAAATTGAAGAGCGGTGGCAAGGCTCGCGTGTTGCGATTACACATAGGGTTGGTCGACTAGATATTACCGATGTCGCGGTCGTGATCGCTGTATCGACGCCGCACCGCGCCGATGCTTACGAAGCGAATCGTTACGCGATCGAACGCATTAAAGAAATCGTTCCGATTTGGAAAAAAGAGCATTGGGAAGAAGGCGAAGCATGGATGGGCAATCAACTCGAAACTGTTGCCTACCCGAGCGGTAAGCCTGAGGAGAGTGACTTGAATGAATAAAGTCTTGTTTTTTGCACACTTACGGGATGCCATCGGCGAGGAGTATTTGAAGGTCGATGCGAGCGGGAAAACCGTCGCTGAGTTGAAGGCAGACTTGGCCTTACAGTACGACTTACCGAAGATGGATACCGTCATGACGGCAATCAATGAAGAGTTTGCTTCCAATGATGAAGTCATCCATGACGGCGATGAAATTGCCTTTATCCCGCCTGTGAGCGGCGGTTGATTGAGTTTCGCAGATAAAGTGGGATTTTTCGCAGATAAACGGGTTATTTTCGCAGATAAATAGCAAACTTTCGCAGATAAATCATTCAGAATCGCAGATAAATGCCATTTATTGTGTCTGAACTACACTTTATAATGCGAAACCTCCTAATAACTAACGTTTTTTTCTAAAAGGTGCTTGATTTAACTCGCCAACTGGCGAGTTTTCTATCGAAAGGGGAAAAAAATGAACGAACGGTATTCACGGCAGGTCCTCTTTCCCGGCATCGGCAAAGAAGGACAAGCAAAGATTAACAGTAAACACGTCTTGATTATTGGCGCCGGTGCGCTGGGATCAGGCAATGCAGAGATACTGGCCCGAGCCGGAGTGGGCAAGATCACCATTATCGACCGCGATTATGTAGAAGCCAGCAACCTCCAGCGTCAGCAGCTTTATACGGAAGAGGACGTAGCCGAGAAGCTTCCAAAAGCGGCCGCCGCGGAAAAACGTTTGCGGGCGATAAATTCCGATGTCGAGGTAAGGGCGATTATCGGTGACGCGACACCTGAATTACTGGAAGAGCTGATCGCCGGCGTTGATGTAATGATTGACGCCACTGATAATTTTGAAACACGGATGGCGATGAATGATGTGTCGCAAAAATACAACGTACCTTGGATTTACGGTGCCTGTGTCGGCAGCTTTGGGATGAGTTTTTCCATTATTCCCGGGAAAACGCCTTGTTTGAACTGTTTGCTGCGTTCGATTCCTTTGCAGGGCATGACCTGTGATACAGGCGGGATTATCTCTCCTGCTGTACAAATGGTGATTGCCCATCAGACTACGGAAGCCTTGAAAATGTTAGTCGAGGATTGGGATGCGGTCCGCACCTCGTTTGTCAGCTTTGACCTTTGGAGAAACCAATATACCAATTTAAAAATGTCGAAGGCGAAGTTTGCCGGCTGCTTGTCTTGCGGCGAGGAGCGGACCTATCCGTACCTCGATCATGAAAACATGACGAAAACGACCGTGCTGTGCGGCCGCGATACGGTGCAAATTCGTCCCTCCACATCGGGGGAAATTTCACTTGAACGGCTTGCGGGCCAACTTAGTGCCCTCGGATACTCGGTTAAAGGCAATCCCTATTTAGTGTCAGTGGAAATGGGCGATGAACGGATGGTTATTTTTCAAGACGGCCGTGCCCTCATCCATGGCACCAAGGATTTAACACACGCGAAGGCAATTTATCAGCGGATATTAGGATAAAAATAAACCCGTACCTACTTAGTTAGGTGCGGGTTGTTTCACTTTGAAGTATTGGCCAATTGAACACATACTAACATGAAAAATGAAATCCCAATCATGCAGAGAACCCATAACCATGCCATATGCATATTGCCGGAGTCAATCGCGACATATATAGCTGTCGGGGTTGTTTGCGTTTTTCCAGGGATATTCCCGGCAAACATAAGTGTGGCCCCGAACTCGCCTAACGCCCGAGCAAAACTTAAGATGCCGCCAGAAACAATGGATTTCCACGCAAGCGGGACAGCCACAAACAGGAATACCTGGAATCGATTCGCCCCGTCAACACGGGCAGCATCCTCGACCTCTCCATCAACCCCGTCAAATCCTGTCTTCGCAGATTGATACATGAGGGGAAAAGCAACAATCACAGCCGCAATGACCGCCGCCCACCAGGTGAAAACGACAGGCTGCTTAAATACCCATTCGATGAATTGACCCACAGGACTCTGTTTTCCAAAAACTACAAGCAGCAAAAAACCGACAACCGTTGGCGGAAGCACTAGCGGCAAGAGGAAAATGGTCTCCAGCACCGTCTTTCCTTTGAAACGTATCTTCGCCATGAAATGTCCTAAAAATAACCCTAAAACCAAAACAATGAATCCTGAAACAACAGCAATCTCGATTGATAGTTTTACAGGATCCCAAAAGTGGTCAGTCATCTTTGTATTTTACAGTCCTTTAAATCCGTATTTTTCAAAAACCTTCATGGCTTCTTTCGTTTGCAGATAATCATAGAATAGCATATCTTCCTTTTGATGGGTACTAGCTTTGATGACCCCAACTGGATAAATGATTGGTGTATGGGTCTTTTCATCAGCCGTGGCAGCTATCTTCACCTTTGATGAAGTCAGGGCATCGGTTTTATAAACCATTCCGGCGTCGACATTCCCGGTTTCCACATATGTAAGCACTTGACGGACATCTTTGGCATAGACGATTTTTCCTTCAACGATGCTCCAAATATTTAATTTCCCCAGCACCTCTTTCGCATAAGCGCCTGCAGGTACCGATTCAGGGGTTCCAAGAGAAATTTTATCAGCTTTCTTCATGTCTTCAATTGTATGAATGCCTTTAGCAGATTCCTTTGGGACGACTAGCACAAGCTCATTTCCAACAAGGTCAATCCCATTTTTCTTGTCAATCAGACCATCATTCACAAGTGTATCGAATTTATCTTCTGCAGCAGAAAAGAAAAGATCGACAGGTGCACCTTGTGAGATTTGCTGCTGAAGTGCGCCGGAAGCACCGAAGTTATAGTTGATTTTAATATTTCCATGTTTTTTGTTAAAGTTGCTTGTTATTTCTGTCAAGGCGTCCTGCAGGCTCGCAGCTGCTGAAACTGTCAATTCAACCTTCTTTTCAGGTGCTGTTTGTTTTTTTTCTGTTGGCTGTTTACCTTGCTCGTTTGAAGAACATCCAGCCAAGGTAAGGAACAGCAGTAAAAATAGGGGGTAAACTTTTTTCAAATGATTCACTCCTTATAACTAGTTATAACTAATTATAATTAAATATAATGAGGGAAGGAATGAAAAACATCACAAATGGGCAATTTTTTTTCGAATTATGCTTAAATAAATAGAATGAGATACAATAGAAGGAGGAGTGATGAACATGTCCAAGGAAATCTCTTATACAATAGAAGAAGTGGCCCAGCTATTAAAAGTCTCGAAATTAACCGTATATGATTTAATAAAAAAGGGCGAACTTCCAGTGTTCCGAGTTGGCAGACAAATGCGGATGGATGCCCAGGATTTAGACGATTACATCAAAAATCAGAAATCCACGAAAATGAACACCTTCACACTTCCAGCTGTCGATTCTCACAAAAACAGACCAATAGAATCTCACAATATTGTGATTAGCGGACAAGATATGGTACTGGATCTACTAGGGAAACAAATTGAAAAATATTCAAACTTTAAGACATTGCGATCCTTCACAGGCAGTCTGAACAGTCTTATTTCCTTATATAATGGTCAATGTGATATTGTTAGTTTACATATGTTTGATGGGGATACGGGAGAATATAATCTTCCCTATGTAAAAAGAATTTTAACAGGGTATCCATATATATTAATCAATCTTGTTTCAAGAAAAGCAGGTTTGTATGTACAAAAAGGAAACCCGTTGAACATCACCAGCTGGACGGACCTTAATCAGCCCCACGTTCACATCATTAACAGAGAGAAGGGGTCAGGAGCCAGAATCCTGCTTGATGAACAGCTTAGGATCCGGCAAATTTCCTCACGGACGATTAATGGGTATGAACAAGAAGAGACGAATCATTTAAGTGTTGCTTCAGCGGTATCAATGGGGAAAGCAGATGTGGGAATAGGAATTGAAAAAGCAGCAAAAATGGTGGAAGTAGACTTTATTCCGTTAATAACAGAAAGATACGACCTTGTTCTGTTAAAAACACCCGAAAACGAGACACTCATCCGAATTGTGAAGGAGATTTTATCTTCACCTGCATTTCAGTCAGAAATAAACTCATTTGGTGATTACGATTCTTCACAGACTGGTTCCATTATGTATGAGACCTTTTGACAAAATCCTACTTGTTTCACGTGGAACAATAGAATATTGTCGAAGTAGTTTTTGAAAAGAAAGGAAATGTCGAAGTGAGTATATCGATGCAAACATTGTTAGCAAAAATAGAAGCGGAATTGAAGCTGGCGCAATCGTCACAGAAGCAAGAAACCTTGCGAGAAAAGATTTACTCTATTAAAATATTATGCGAATTGATATTAGACGAAAAGCCGGGAAAAAGTGAAGTGGTCGTGAATCCAGCGCCAATGGTTCAGCCTGTCCTCACGCAGCCAGTTTTTCAACAGCCGGTATCATTGCCACAGTCAAAAAAATTAGAATTAGGTGACGAAGCGAACGGGGATTCGTTGTTTGATTTTTAAATGAAAAGCGGAAGCGCCTAGGCGCTGAAGCTGGACAAGAAGGGGAGAAAAAGAAAATGAAAACTTTTATTATAATCGGTGCAATCAACGCCTTTTTGGCCGTAGCGCTGGGTGCCTTTGGGGCACATGGATTAAAAGACAGACTGGACGCCCACTATTTAGAAATTTGGAAAACAGGTGTAACCTATCAAATGTTTCATGCAACAGGCTTGTTAATCATTGGCTTTCTCCTTGGCAAGGTTCCGGCCAGCTCCTTGTTTAGCTGGTCAGGATGGTTAATGCTCGCGGGGATCATCTTCTTTAGCGGCAGCCTTTATCTGTTAAGCTTAACGAAAGTAGGCGTTTTGGGGGCTATCACGCCGATTGGCGGTGTCTGCTTCTTGGCAGCGTGGATTTTGATCATTGTTGGAGCGGTTAAACATTTATAAAGTGAAACTTCAATCAGTGGGGCGTTCCATCCCCCACTGATTGTTAGTTGAACCAATCGGGCATTTACGGGCAGTTGATCCCCCACTTATCCTTTTTTCCTTCTATAAAGTCTTGAAGTGGGGATCTTACTGCCAGTTAATGCGGAATAAACAAAAAAGGCATTGGACTCGAGTCCTAATGCCTTTTTTATTTACCTTGGCGAATAAGTACCTAATGCAGGGCCGCCGCCTGCAAATGGATATTGATACTCGATTTCCTCGGAGAATTGGATATAGTCGACAGCAACCATTGGAATGAGGTAACGTGTACCGACTTGCGGGTCACTTAAAATGACATGGTCTCTTCCGGCTGCTTCGATGATTCCTTTAAATTCCTTGGAATTCCATTGCGTGCTGCCTTCAAAAGTGGCAAACACACTGACAAGCTTTCCTTTGTTCAAACGTAAAATATTCTCGATGTATGATTGTTCAATTGGCAGCATTCCTGCCGAAACGGATGCCGCTGCTGCAGCTTGTGAAGGCGTTGGTGTGGCCCCCGCGCCAGCTGGCGGAAATTGCTGTGCCCCAGGATAAAAAGGCTGCCCAGCAGCCCCGGTCTGTGCTGGTCCGGTATAAGGCTGAAATCCTTGTGGATTGTAGTATTGACTCATCTTTTTCCCTCCTAAAAATGACTAGACGAATGATTCAACATTCTATTCATACTCGCATTAGCCCAAAAGGGTTCCTGCTTCTTTTTACTAAGACTCGCTGTTTTATAAATATGAGGGAAAGGCCAGAGATATGACTTCAGGAAAAGTAAAAAAACTCCCAGCAGAAGCTGGAAGCTTTAAGGATTAAACATGAAGGAATGTTGGTACGCGTTCTTCCTCTAAAAGGTTCCCAACGAAGAAGGCACCAAATTCGCCGTAGCGGGCGCTTACTTCATCAAAACGCATTTCATAGACAAGCTTTTTGAACTGAAGCACATCGTCGGCGAACAAAGTTACGCCCCATTCGTAATCGTCAAAACCAACAGAGCCGGTAATAATTTGCTTTACCTTACCAGCATATGTACGACCAATCATGCCATGGCTGCGCATCATATTGCGGCGCTCCTCCATCGGCAGCATATACCAGTTGTCCTGGCCTTGGCGGCGCTTATCCATTGGATAGAAGCAAACATGCTTCGTTTTTGGAAGAGTCGGATACAGTCGCGCAAGGATTTGCGGATTTTGATATGGATCCTCCCCAGCCGGAAGATAGTTGCTAAGCTCCACAACAGAAACATAAGAATGGGCAGGAATAGTGAATTCTGCCAATTTAGTTTTATTAAATTCGGTTTCAATTTGATTTAATTCTTCCATCGTAGGACGAAGGATCATCATCATAAAATCAGCCTTTTGGCCAACGACTGTATATAGGGCATGGCTGCCTTCTTTGCGCTCCTGAGTGGTATTCCACTTTTCAACTAGACTTAAAAACTCGTGGATTGCCGACTGACGTTCATCGCTAGAAAGCATCTTCCAAGTCGTCCAGTCAACTGTACGAAAATCATGCAGGCAGTACCAGCCATCAAGCGTTTGTGCTGCTTCACTCATTACAATCACTCCTTATTCATCATTCACACATAACTATAACATAGTTTGACCAACAGACGCTTTAATAAAACCTTTAAGGATATTTTTATAAAAAATAGTAAATAGTAAAAGGTAGAGTGTAATTTTTTTGAAAACTTAAACATTTAGGTTGAAAACGTTATCTGTGAGTAAAATCATTGAAATTTTAGCTATGTAAAGTATGCTTGTTAGGTAGTTTTGTAAGGGAGGAACATTTTGTGAGTGATTTATTTGAAGGTTTAAAGCAAAAAATTTCCGGACGTGATATAAAAATCGTTTTTCCAGAAGGTTTGGACGAGCGGGTAGTTCGGGCGGCCGGCCGCCTGGCAGAGGAAAAACTGCTGACGCCGATTTTGGTCGGTAACATTGAACAGGTACAGGCAAAAGCGCAAGAGGTCGGTGTTTCATTGGAAGCAGCGGAAATCTATGACCCTGCGAACTATGCAGGTATGGACGAGCTTGTGGCAGCATTTGTCGAGCGCCGCAAAGGAAAAGCAACCGAAGAGGATGCACGCAAAATCTTGCTTGATGAAAACTATTTCGGCACGATGCTTGTGTATTTAAATAAAGCAAACGGTTTGGTCAGCGGTGCAGCTCACTCTACGGCAGATACAGTCCGTCCAGCGTTACAAATTATTAAAACGAAAGAGGGCGTACGGAAAACCTCCGGTGTATTCATTATGGTGCGCGGTGAGGAGAAATATGTGTTTGCCGATTGTGCCATCAATATTGCCCCGGACAGCCTCGATTTAGCGGAAATTGCTATTGAAAGTGCAAAAACAGCTAAGATGTTTGATATTGAGCCGCGTATTGCAATGCTTTCGTTTTCAACAAAGGGTTCGGCGAAGTCGCCTGAAACGGAAAAGGTTTCTGAAGCAGTGGCTGAGGCGAAGCGCCGCGATCCATCACTTGTGCTTGATGGCGAATTTCAGTTTGATGCTGCATTTGTTCCGTCTGTGGCTAAAAGTAAGGCGCCGGACTCCGTGCTCCAAGGGGATGCGAACGTGTTTATTTTCCCAAGCCTAGAAGCAGGAAACATCGGCTATAAAATTGCCCAGCGTTTGGGTGGATTTGAAGCAGTTGGTCCGATTTTACAAGGCTTAAAGAAGCCAGTCAACGATCTTTCTCGTGGATGTAATGAAGAAGATGTCTATAAGCTTGCATTAATTACGGCAGGGCAAGGATTATAAGAGTTTTTAGGGGAGCTGGTCCGGGTGGGCTGGCTCTTTTTTAGAGATTGTCTATTTTTGGATTGGTTTTGTCTACTTTTTTGATGGTTTTGACTTTTTTTAAAGGTGTATTGTCTATTTTTAGAGCCAATTTGTCTAATTTTCCTGGCGTTTTGTTTAATTAGACATTTCTTGGGAATAAGCAGGACAAGGCACCTGTTATTTTGATAAAATACCCCTATCAAACATGCAAGGAGTTACCATTATGGAAGCTTTACTGTGCCAACCTCAGTGGCGGATTATTGATCAGTCTGCCATTGGCAGTCATTTTCACGCGTTACAGTCATTTGGAACGGATGATACTCTCTGTGCCTCAGTAGGAGCTGGAAAAGCGCCGGCCACTGCCAGGACATGGGTTCATCACAATACCATCGTTCTCGGCATTCAAGATACAAAACTGCCATTCTTACAAGAAGGCATTGATTTTTTAAAACATCAGGGCTATCAGTATATCGTCAGAAATTCGGGCGGCCTCGCTGTTGTTCTCGATGAAGGTGTCCTTAATATTTCACTAATATTTCCCGAGGCGGAAAAAGGGATTGATATCAATCGCGGATATGACGCGATGTGGCAGCTAGTTCAACAAATGTTTGCAGAGTTTCCGCAACAGATTGAGGCAAGGGAAATAGTGGGCTCTTATTGCCCGGGAAGTTATGACCTTAGTATCGGCGGAAAAAAATTTGCGGGCATTTCCCAGCGTCGCCTCAAAAGAGGAGTCGCCGTGCAGATTTATCTTTGTGTGGATGGCAGCGGCAGTCAGCGCGCCGAACTGATAAGGGAGTTTTACAAAAGGGCCAAACAATCGGAAACGACCAAATTCGCCTATCCGGAAATTGTCCCCAATGTGATGGCCTCGCTTTCGGAGCTTTACCAAACTAATTTCACAATCGCGGATGTCATGCTTCGACTATTAAACCAGCTAAAACTGAACAGCGATTTTCTCTATGCCGGCCAGCTCAATGAATTCGAGCTCGAGCTCTTGCCAGGATACTATCAACGAGTCGTGGAGCGGAACGAAAAACTTGAGGAAATGTAAAAAAGCCGTAAACGATTTACGGCTTTTTCAAATGGATGCTGCCATCCAACCTCTTCTCCCCAAACTACTGTCTAGCTGCAGCGCCTAGGGGCTCGGGGTCATAAGCCAATCCGTCAAGAAGGCTAAAAAGCAGCCTTCTCGCCAGCTCGTCTTATGCCTGTCGCCCCTAGGAAAAAGTGAACCATTTTTTCCCTGGTCAAGGCGCTTCCGCTTTTTTAGTTACTCGGCTACTTTTTCTAAGTTGCCATTACGGTCCATTTTGAATTTAGTAGCAGGTCTTTCTTCTTCTTCAAATAACACAAGCTTTCTGGCGCGGTTCATGATTTTCATTAAGGTCTCGTAATCTTCTTGAATCGTTTCCGTATTCTGCTCGAGATCCTCAATTTTTGCACGCATTTCTTCATTTTGCTTTCGTAACTCGGCCAGTTCTCGCTTCAATCTTTCATTCTCACTTTTTAATGCATCATTTTGCAGATTGGAATGATTGAAGTTTTGTAAGTAATCGATGATGGAATCAAGGTTAAGTCCTGCTCCTGATGGCCGATAGGTTTGAACGGAAGCGGCTGGTTTTACATAGGTTTCTACGGCCATTTCTGCTGTCATATCAGGCATTTCAACCATCGTTTCGACCGGCATTTCAACGGACATCGGCATTGCTTCCATTTCATCTGAAACCGAAACTGGCGGACTGTAAAGCAGCTTTTTCTTGCCACCTTGATCTTTTCCTAAAACTCTTGATCTTTGTTTACGTTGCTTTTTGGCTAGTTGTAAGGCTTTTTCATAGCGGTGGCGAACGACGGCATTCCATCTGAAACCACAGGCTGCTGACGTCCGATTCAGCTTGTCGCCCACCTCTTCAAAGGCGTTCAGCTGGGTGCTGCCTTCTCTCACATGCCTAAGGACAGTTTCGGCTAAAAGCAGATCGTTCTCATCTGTCCACGCGTCTTGACGAACTTTCATATGTTTCAACTCCTTAAAATGATTTACAAATAAATTTGTCAAGTAATTCCTGACGATATTTAAAAAGTTCTAGTCTTAGGATGGACAAGTTTTCTAGCCTTTATACCAAATTGGTTAAAAGTGTAATAGATTTTTTTAAAAGTTTAATTAATTGATTGCTAAAGATTGCACCTTGCAATGCTTGCCAAGAAAATGTAAAATACGTAATTGAGTTTAATTACAGAACATATAGGGATAAAATAATAGATATCATGAGATTGACCGAAGAAAGGGTTGTAAAAGATGTCCAATGAATTTCGAGTTTGCGACGATTGCCAGGCCGTGAATTTAAAGACATTGATCCCTCGCTTGAAAGAAATCGATCCGAATGCCGAAATCAAAATTGGCTGCCAGTCCTACTGCGGACCCGGCCGGAAAAAGACCTTTGCCTTCGTTAATAACCGCCCTGTTGCAGCATTAACGGAAGAGGAATTAATGGAGAAAGTGAATAAAAAGATCAAATAATCACCTTTCACTCGCAAGTTGAAGGTGATTTTTCTTTCGCTATTTGTCGAAAAATCCTGTAGAAATTTGCTGAAAGATAGGCTGTTTTTGGGATATAATAGAAAAAAGTGTATTTAGTGAAGGGGGGAAATCCATGTCATATTCCACGGAAAAACTGACGGAAGAAAAAGTGTTTAAAGATCCGGTTCATCGCTATGTTCACGTCCGCGACCAGGCGATTTGGGATTTAATCGGAACAAAGGAGTTTCAACGTCTTCGGAGAATTAAACAGCTCGGAACAACGTTTTTGACATTTCACGGCGCGGAGCATAGCCGCTTTAATCATTCTCTCGGTGTCTATGAAATTGTCCGCCGCATCATCGATGATGTGTTTGCCGGCAGGCCGGAGTGGAACGATGATGAACGCTTGCTGACGCTTGCTGCTGCCCTTCTCCACGACCTCGGACATGGTCCGTTTTCCCATTCCTTTGAAAAAGTGTTTGATTTTGACCATGAAGATTTTACCCGAGCGATTATACTCGGGAATACTGAAGTGAACAAGGTTCTTGTTAAAGTGGGGCCTGACTTTCCTGGACAAGTGGCCGAAGTCATTGCCAAGACCTCTGATAAAAAACTGGTAATTAGCCTTATTTCCAGCCAAATTGACGCCGACCGGATGGATTACCTGCAGCGGGATGCTTATTTTACCGGTGTCAGTTACGGTCAATTTGATATGGAACGAATCTTGCGCGTAATGCGGCCGCGCGAAGACCAAGTGGTCATTAAAAAAAGTGGTATGCATGCTGTTGAGGATTATATTATGAGCCGCTATCAAATGTACTGGCAAGTTTATTTTCATCCTGTCTCTCGTAGTGCAGAGGTGATTTTGACGAAAATCCTTCACCGCGCCAAGCATTTGTTTGAAGAAAACTATTCATTTAAACATGAACCGATTCACTTTACATCCTTCTTTCATGAGCAAGTGACATTAGAAGACTATTTAAAATTAGATGAATCGGTTATTTTATATTATTTTCAAATCTGGCAGGAAGAAGACGACCCGATTTTGCGCGACTTGTGCCGCCGATTTGTCAATCGCAATCTGTTCAAATATACGGAATTTGATCCGGCAAAGGAATACAAAAAGCTCGCCGAATTGACGCGTCTTTTTGAAAAAGCTGGCATCGACCCTGACTATTATTTGGTCGTCGATTCATCGTCTGACCTGCCTTATGATTTTTATCGTCCTGGAGAGGAAGAAGAGCGGCTGCCGATTCATTTGCTGATGCGGGGCGGCGAATTAAAGGAGCTTTCCAGAGAATCAGAGATCGTCGATGCGATTTCTGGAAAAAGAAGAACAGACCATAAGCTCTATTATCCTGCCGATTTCCTCGAGGATGACTCAGGTGACGTGAATATCAAAAAGCAAATTCGTGGCCTTTTAGAAATATAAGACTTTTTTTGGTGCCTGACACCCAAATGGAGTAGGAGTTGACGAACGTTGTTAAAAGATCATGCTAAGCTGATGCAGGCGTTTATGGTATCCGGTGAAATTGTCGGAAGAAAAAAGCTGCAGAAGATGATATATATTGCCAAAAAGGTTGCCTTTCCGTTTCAAGAACGGTTCCAGTTTCATTTTTACGGGCCTTATTCCGAGGAATTGACGACACGAGTGGAAGAGCTTTGTAATATGGGCTTTTTAAACGAAGTGAAGGAGAAAAAAGGCGGCTACTTCCAATATCGCTACACTCTGACTGATACGGGCAAAGAGTTTTTGAGCTTGAATGATGTGGACATGCCCTGTTTGGCCGATTGTTTATGCGATATGAACGGCCAGAATGCTAGATTCCTTGAACTGGTTTCAACGGTTTTATATTTTGATAATCTTCCAAAAGAAGAAGTGGCGAACAAGGTGTTTACCTTAAAAAGCAGCCAGCGCTATACCGAAGCGGAGATTGATGAGGCCTATCAATACATCGAAGCGTTGAAGGGAAAAATACAATAAATTCAAAAAAAGCTTGGACATTCTGAAATGTCCAAGCTTTTTTTGGGTTGTACACACAGAAAGGACAAATGTCCATGAATGGTGCCTGTCACCATTTATAACATCATTTTATTTGTCGCTGGCACGGACGCCGCCGACACCGTAGTGGTTTTTGCTCATTTCTTCGATGAAGACGGTGATGTTTTCTTTTGGCGCGCCGGTTGTTTCGCTGACAGCGACGGTCACCTTTTCTACTAGTGCTCTCTTTTGATCTTCGGTGCGGCCTTCAAGCATTTTTACTGTAACGTATGGCATATGTATATCCCTCCTTTACGTTCATTTAATTCGAGAACTGTCCAGCTCCAGCGCCTAGGGGCTCTTTGGTCTAAGCCAATCCGTCAAAAAGGTTAAAAGGGAACCTTTCTGCCGGCTTGTCTTATGCTTGTCGCCCCTAGGAAAAAATGAACTGCTTTTTTCCCTGATCAAGGCGCTTCCGCTTTTCTATTGTAGTGTTCCACATTTGCTTAAAAAGTGCAATAATTGTAGTCACATTAGGTTTTCTTTTTCGAAGGGGTTTCATGTATACTTAAATGAATAGACAGAGATTTCGGTATTCAGAAGGAGGAGAGACATGAATGGAAGGATTTCTTGCCTATCCGCTTCAGATGATTCCCTATGTAGCGATTACGTTGGCACTTGCATTTACGTTTCATGAATTTGCTCATGCATATGTAGCCTATAAATTCGGTGATCACACAGCTAAAGACCAAGGACGGCTTACGTTAAATCCGCTCAAGCATCTGGATCCAATCGGGACATTACTTATCTTTATCGCCGGCTTTGGCTGGGCGCGCCCGGTACCGGTTAATCGTTTTTTCTTTAAAAAACCGCGCTTAGCGGGAATTCTTGTTTCCGTTGCTGGTCCGCTAAGTAATTTAATTTTGACTTTGATTGGTTTTATCATCCTCTATGGTTTATCAGGGTTTGGGGTTGAGGTATCGGGGAAATTTTATGATTTCCTAGAAATATTCATAAGTTTAAATACCGTACTGTTCATTTTTAACCTGCTTCCGTTTCCGCCTCTTGACGGCTACCGGATTGTAGAGGATTTAGCGCCTAATGATGTCCGCGCTAAAATGACACAATACGAACAGTATGGATCCCTTATCTTTTTGATATTGGTGATCACTCCGCTTGATCAATATACGATTCAACCGATATTTAATTTCATTATCCCTTGGGTTTTAGGAGGGTTAGATAGTTTCTTTTATTCATTGTTTTTATAGGAGGGTTCCGTTTCAATGGAAGAAAATAAGAAAAAACTTGGCTTTAATATAATTAAAAATGACCCGTTAGATGGGCATAAAGGCTTTGGGAAGGGTGCCCTAACGCTTGATAATGTTTCGCCGGTCATCATTGACGTCGAGGCAGGCGAAGCAGAGATTGATGTCGGAGCCATGCATGCCCGCAGCGTCGTTGAAAAAGGGATTAAATTTTTGAAGAATCAAGAAGAAGTCCCAAACGGCAAGCCCTATTGGCTTGTCTGGGTAACAATTGACCGCAATGAGGAAGGACCATACTATGCCGGCGTTACTGCTTGTTATATGACGGTGGATCGGGAAATCCGCCGCGGCTATAAATCCTTGCCTGAACATGTGAACCGCATGGATAAATCGTTGAAACGCCATATTATCGTCGAAGATATGGATGCGAATTCGAAGAAAGTCTTAGCGGATTTCCTCCGTGCCCATAATGAGGTCTTGTGGAACAATTCAACAGAAGAACTGAAAAAAGGTTTATTAACAGAATAAAAAATCTTGTAGTTTTTTTTTAAAATGGGTAGTATTATAAACAGTGTGAAAGCACTGTAAAACTAGGACAAGAAAAGCTCCGGAGCGATCCGGAGCTTTTCTATTTAATGTCCCCACGGCATAATCTTCTTGTACCACGGAATTTGTTTAGTCTTCTTCTTGGCAGCTGAGCCTTTATCGGAATGGCTTAAATGATCGGTGCAATATTCGGTCGGCTCTGTTCCTTCAACAAAATAAGTAAAGCGGCGGATTGGGCAATCATCTGTCGCCAGCTTGCCGTTTTCAGGGTCGATGTATACGCCAATAACGCCCTCTTTTGGCGGGTTAAAGGCTTTAACGGGCTTGCCGGATAAGGCTTCCTCCATAAAATTTGCCCAAATATTTTTCGCGTACGTTTTTTCTGCGGTAAGCTCGAGGGGCTTGCCGACATCATAGCCCGCCCATACAGCAGTGACGAGCTGCGGTGAGTAGCCAATCATCCAGCTGTCTGTTTCGGTAGAGCCGGATTTTCCCGCATATGGCCGGGTCAAATCATTTACAATCGTGCTGCCAGTGACCTTGGCGTAGCCGTTCAGCTTCGGATCGAAAATTCCGGTTAACATTTGTGTCATCACAAACGCTTTCGCGGCGTCTAATACCTTTTCTTTCTGATTATCTTTTTCAAAAATAACATTTCCATTATAGTCTTCTACTCGCGTAATCAGGGTCGGCTGAACCTTTTTGCCGCCATTGGCAAACATGCTGTAGGCATTAGCCATTTCAATCACACGTACCCCTGAAGTTCCTAATGCCAGCGAAGGAACCTGGTTCATTTTTGTGGAAAGACCAAATTTTCGCGCCGTTTCAATTAATGTCCCTTCTCCTAAAAATAAATGCGTTTTAACGGCAAAAATATTATCGGAAACAGCAAGCGCCTGCGCAAGCGTAATCTCACCGTCTGCATATTTATTGTTAAAATTATGCGGCGTATAATCTGGTGTCCCGTCATCAAAATGGAAGGTCGTAAACTCGCTTCGCATCGTTGAGGATGGAGTAAAGCCATTTTCAAGTGCTGCATAATAGAGCAGCGGCTTGATGGTCGAGCCTGGCTGCCGGACGGCCTGAACTGCGCGATTAAAAGGACTTTTTTCATAATCCCTGCCGCCAACCATCGCTTTGACGTACCCGTTTTTCGGATCCATCGCAACTAAGCCGACTTGTATTTCCGAGGTGTTAGATACATATTGGTTGACCTGGCTTTCAGCTGCTTTCTGATCCTTTAGGTTAAGGGTCGTAAATACTTTTAAGCCGCCAAGAGCAATCGTGCGTTCATCCAAATGGAGCTGGTTCTTTAATGCATTTTTAACGGCGTCCTGAAAATAAGGAGCTACCTTCACTTTTTGGGTCGTGTGAACGCCTACTAAGTTTAGTGGTTGTTGAGCAGCTTTTTTCGTGATGTAATGATTGTTCACCATGCTTTGTAAAATAATTTTTTGCCGGTTTTTCGCATTTTCCATTGAGCTAAGCGGCGAGTAATAGCTTGGCCCCTTTGGAATTCCGGCAAGCATGCTGGCCTCCGCCAAGGTTAAGTCAGATGCTTTTTTGCCAAAATAATATTGGCTGGCCGCTTCGACACCGTAAGCACCGTTGCCATAATAGATAGTATTTAAATAGCCTTCGAGAATATCTTTTTTCGAATAATTCATTTCAAGGCGGATGGTATAGAACGCTTCATGCATTTTCCGCTTCCATGTTTTGTCGTGTTCGAGAAAAAGGTTCCTTGCGTATTGCTGGGTGATCGTGCTCGCACCTTGCACCTTGGAAAACGCTTGAACATCGGCAATCACGGCACCGGCAATTCTCTTAAAATCAAAGCCATGATGCTCGTAAAAATTTTTATCCTCAATTGATATGGTCGCATGGACAAGGTCAGGCGAAATGTCTTTCATGCCAACCCAGTACCGTTTTTGACCGTTATTACTCTCACCTATGAGTGTGCCGTTATCGGCGAAGAATAACGTCGATTGCGGGACAGCCAGCGGCGGCGCCCCCAAAATTTTTGCATAGCCAAGGATGCCGAGGAAGAGAACGAGCATACAAATCATGCCGATCAAACTGATGAAGATGAGTGCACGCAAATATTTAATAGTTTTTCGAAACCCGTGATTCGTCATGATTTCCATTTAGTTCACTCTCCTATAAAGCGGAAGCGCCTTGACCAGCCTAAGGCAAGCTGGAGATCCTGACAGTGAAGTCGTCCTTTGACTTCATTGGCAGGACCGAAGCGACCTCGAGGGGTTAGGCGCTGCAGCTAGATTCACTTCCAATTTTTGAAAAAATAGATAGTACTAGTATTGAAAAAATAGAGTCGTTTTAAACATTTCCCACAAAAAAATGAAATATTTCTTTAAATTTTGCTAGACTTTTTTTTCTGGTTGTATTTCAATAGGTTGGGTAGTATAAAAAATACAGGCATTTGTATGAAAATGAATGGAAGGAAGATGAACATGTCAATTTGGTTCACAGAGAAACAAACTGAAAACTTTGGTATCACCATGAAAGTAAATAAAACCTTACATACAGAGCAAACTGAATTTCAAAAGCTGGATATGATTGAAACAGAAGAGTGGGGCAACATGCTTCTATTAGATGACATGGTTATGACGTCTGTTAAAGATGAATTCGTCTACCATGAAATGGTCGCGCATATTCCGTTATTCACTCATCCAAATCCAGAAAACGTGCTGGTTGTTGGCGGCGGCGATGGCGGGGTTATCCGTGAAGTGTTGAAGCACCCAAGCGTGAAGAAAGCGACGCTTGTTGATATTGATGGAAAAGTAATTGAGTATTCTAAGAAGTTTTTGCCAGAGATTGCTGGTATGCTTGAGGACGCTCGTGTGGATGTACAGGTGGGCGATGGCTTTATGCATATCGCGGAGAGCGACAATCAATATGATGTCATTATGGTTGACTCTACTGAACCAGTTGGTCCTGCGGTAAACTTATTTACAAAAGGATTTTACGCTGGCATCGCTAAGGCGTTGAAAGAAGACGGTATTTTTGTGGCGCAGTCTGATAATCCTTGGTTCAAAGCTGATCTAATCCGCAACGTGCAGCGCGATGTGCGTGAAATCTTCCCAATTACTCGTTTGTATGTCGCGAATATTCCTACTTACCCAAGCGGCTTATGGGCATTCACGATCGGTTCTAAGAAGTATGATCCATTAGCGGTTGAGGAAGACCGTTTCCATGAAATTGAAACCAAATACTACACAAAAGAGCTTCACAAAGCTGCGTTTGTGCTGCCTAAGTTTGTTGGGGATTTGTTGAAATAAAATCATAGAGTGACAAGACATTCTTGTAAAAGTTTTATGGGACAGAATCGGTTGAAAAAAAACAAGAGAAATGTCCCATAGAGAAGTTCTATGGGACAAAATCGGTTAAAAAAACAAGAGAATGTCACATAGAGAGGTTCTATGGGACAAAATCGAGTGAAAAAATAAGAGAAATGTCCTATAGAGAGGTTCTATGGGACAAAATCGAGTGAAAAAACAAGAGAAATGTCCCGTAGAGAAGGTTAAAGACCATGTGTGTGTTGTTCTATAGAAAGTGAGGGTAAAAAATGCGTTTTGATGAGGCTTACTCAGGTAATGTGTTTATAAAAAGCCATCCGAGTTTTGAAGAGAGCCAGGTTGTTTTGTACGGGATGCCGATGGATTGGACAGTTAGCTACCGCCCAGGTTCCCGTTTTGGCCCGGCGCGTATTCGCGAGGTGTCGATTGGTCTTGAGGAGTACAGCGCCTACCTTGACCGCGAGCTTGAAGAAGTAAAATATTTTGATGCAGGCGATATTCCGCTTCCGTTTGGAAATCCGCAGCGCAGCATTGATATGATTGAGGAATATGTGGATCAGCTTTTGGCAGCCGGCAAGTTCCCGCTTGGTATGGGCGGCGAGCATTTAGTATCTTGGCCTGTTATGAAAGCTGTTTATAAGAAATACCCAGATTTAGCGATCATCCACTTTGATGCACATACGGACCTGCGTGAGCATTATGAAGGTGAACCGCTATCCCACTCGACTCCAATCCGTAAAATTGCAGAACATATCGGACCGCAAAATGTCTATTCATTTGGAATTCGCTCTGGCATGAAGGAAGAGTTTGAGTGGGCGAAGCAAAATGGCATGCATATTTCAAAATTTGAAGTACTTGAGCCGTTAAAAGAAATCCTGCCAACGCTTGCTGGTCGTCCTGTTTATGTAACAATCGATATCGATGTCTTGGACCCAGCGCATGCGCCTGGAACAGGTACAGTGGATTGCGGCGGTATCACTTCAAAAGAACTGCTTGCTTCGATTCATGCGATTGCCCGTTCTGAAGTGAAGGTTGTCGGCGGTGACCTGGTTGAGGTTGCGCCTATTTACGATCCGTCCGAACAAACCGCCAATACGGCGAGTAAATTAATCCGCGAAATGATTCTCGGCTGGGTGAAATAATAATTATTCTAATGTGGTGCCTGTCACCATTCGAGAATGATTCTAATCTAATGTTTGTTTAGGTGCCTGTCCCGATGGGGGCGGGCATCTTTTGATTTGTACGGTATCAATGTTTATAATAGAAAAAGTATGCGATAAAAGAGCACGGTCAATGATGAAGACTATAACAATGAAAAAGAGCTTTACAGAGTTCCTTTTTTAAAAAATAGGAGTGTAATTGGTTGGATAACACTGAAATTCCCGTGAAGATTAAGGTGAAGACGACGATTGATCGGCAGGAGAGCTTTGAGCTTATTACTTTTGGCCGATACTTTCAAAAGGGGGAGGCCTCCTTTTTAAAGTATGAGGAAGTGCAGGAAGAGGGCACGGTAAGGACGATTGTGAAGCTGGCAGGCAATGAAGCGCTGATTTTGCGCGGCGGTGCGGTCAAGATGAGGCTGCCGTTTGAATTAAACAGGGTTCTGCGCGGCAGCTATGAGATGCCGTTTGGTGTGTTTGAAACGATGACGCTGGCGAAGCGAATCGAGCATACGGAGGGGCGAATTGATATCCTGTATGATTTTACGTTGCAGGGCGAGCCAGCCGGTACATATCATTTAGAAATAACGTTTCAGGAGGAGCGGAAATGAATATAGTTGAACAGGTACAAAGTAAGTTAAAAGATGAGATTCGCGCCGCAGTGCTAAAGGCGGGGCTGGCCACAGAGGAGCAGATCCCAGATGTGATTCTTGAGACACCGAAGGAAAAAGCGCACGGTGATTACTCGACGAACATGGCGATGCAGCTGGCAAGGGTAGCGAAAAAGGCGCCGCGGATGATTGCGGAAAGCTTGATTGAGCATTTCGACCGCTCGAAGGCTTCGATTGAAAAAATTGAACTGGCGGGACCGGGTTTTATTAATTTTTACATGAATAATGGCTATTTAACGGATTTGATTCCTGCCGTGCTAGAGGCGGGGGACAAGTACGGCGAAACGACGGTTGGCGGCGGCCAAAAAGTTCAGATTGAGTTTGTTTCCGCGAATCCGACGGGTGACCTGCACCTAGGACATGCCCGCGGTGCGGCAGTCGGCGATTCGCTGTGCAATATTTTAGACAAGGCCGGGTATGATGTTTCACGTGAATACTATATTAATGATGCCGGCAACCAGATTAATAATCTGGCATTGTCTGTTGAGGCTCGCTATTTCCAAGCGCTTGGTATGGAAAGGGCGATGCCGGAGGACGGCTACCATGGCGCTGACATTATCGGCATCGGTCAGCGTTTGGCGGATGAGTTTGGCGATAAGTATGTTGGGGTTCCTGATGAGGAGCGGTTTGAGTTTTTCCGTGAGTATGGGTTGAAATATGAAATGGCGAAGTTGCAGAAGGACCTTGAGGATTTCCGCGTCCGCTTTGATGTGTGGTACTCGGAAACGTCTCTTTATAAAAATGGGAAAATTGATGAGGCTCTGACGGCACTGCGCGCGAGTGGCTATATTTATGAGCAGGACGGTGCGACATGGCTGCGTTCAACAGATTTAGGAGATGATAAGGACCGCGTGTTAATTAAGCAGGATGGTTCATATACCTACTTGACGCCGGATATTGCCTATCACAAGGACAAGCTGGAGCGCGGCTTTGAAAAATTGATCAACATTTGGGGTGCGGACCATCATGGCTATATTCCACGGATGAAAGCGGCGATTCAGGCGCTTGGGTATGACCGCGAGGCGTTAGAGGTGGAAATCATTCAGCTTGTTCACCTTTATAAAAATGGCGAGAAAATGAAGATGAGTAAACGGACTGGAAAAGCGGTAACGATGCGTGATTTGGTTGATGAGGTCGGCCTCGATGCGACGCGTTATTTCTTTGCGATGCGCAGTTCAGATACGCATTTGGATTTTGATTTGGATTTGGCAGTGTCGCAGTCCAACGAAAATCCGGTTTATTATGCACAGTACGCTCATGCGCGGATTTGCTCGATCTTGCGTGCAGGTGAAGAGCAGGGTGTGACTGTTGGTTCCGAGGCGGATTTTTCTTTGGTTGGGTCTGAAAAGGAAATTGACCTTTTGAAAAAGCTTGGCGAGTTCCCGGCAGCTGTAGGGGAGGCCGCATTGAAGCGTGTACCGCACCGAATCACGAATTATATCTTTGAGTTGGCGTCTACGTTCCACAGCTTTTACAATGCTGATAAGGTGCTGGATAACGAGCAGCCAGAACGCAGTAAGGCACGCCTCGCGCTTGTGAAGTCAGTGCAGATTACTTTGAAAAATGCATTGGCGTTGATCGGGGTATCAGCCCCTGAAAAAATGTAAATGGTTTTGGGCTCCCTTTTGGGGGCCTGTTTTTATTTGAGATTTTTGGTTCCCGTAAACCCATTCGATTTTTCCAAAAAAAATGAATATCCTCCCAAAAAATACAAATATTAATAGAGAATTTTGAGTGAGGAGTGAACCGAAAGCATGAATGTTGGTAGAGCAAAGGAAATTGCGGAATCAGCCGATATTATTAATGTGTCCTATGAGGGGGCGCCGGTCATTATTCAGCATGTGGATGAGGCCACAAAAATGGCGCGGATTTATTCGCGGCAGGATCCGGAAAATGAACGAGAAGTTCCTGTATTAAACTTGATTGAAGAGTAAAGTCTCCGCTGCGACCCGGAGACTTTTTTATTTCACTTCAATCGTCCCGCCGCTTATCCTTTTAAAGCCCCGCCATTTACCTAGGTTCTCCACCAATTTCAAGGCGGCTTGGTCCTTGCTTTTTGCCTCAATCATAAAATCAATATCCTGGCCAAACTCTTTCAATAGCTTCAAAAAGGGAGCCACAAATTCAGGGTCAACGAAATCAGCATGGGAGCGGAATTCTTTCTCGGATTTTGGGGAGGAAATATGAACTTTCGGCAGGTACGGCGCATTGGACCACGTTTGGAAAATTCGCGGCAGTAATTCCTCAAGCGGTGCCTGGCAAAGGTTTGCCATGTGATGATGATAATCAAACACGAACGGAATCCCCTCTTTTTCACAAACGGCCAGCGTCTCTTCAGCCGTATACGTTTTATCATCATTTTCTAACGTCATCACTTTTTTAATAGGAGTGGGCAGCGTCGTTAAATTCTCATGAAAGCGAGCCAGTGCCTGCTGTTTATCCCCATAAGCACCGCCAATATGAATATTAATCAGACCGTATTGCTCGATCCCCATGGCTTCAAACATTTGATAATGATAGGTCATATCCACAACGGCATTTTCAGTAATCTCCGTTTTCGGCGAAGTAAACAGAGTAAATTGATTGGGATGAAAGCTGACCCGGAGCTGTTTTTTTCTAACAAGCGAGCCAATCTCCTGCCACTCGCTTCTAAATGGGGTAATAAAGTCCCAGCGCACCTCGGGATGAGTGGCAAGCGGCACAATCGAACTCGAAAAACGGTACAGCTCCAGTTCATGAGAAAGATTATAGTAGAGCATCCTTAGGGTGTGGTCCAGATTTTGCTTCGTGACCTCGAGCAACTTTTTTTCGCGTTCCTGAACGCTAAGCTGCTGATACCTTGTATAGGTTAGCGTCTTAGCAGGGGAAGCATCCCACAAGCTAATCGCATGGGATACATAGCCGAAACGAATTTTCATGTATTGCACTCCATTCAGTTATAAAAAATAAGCAACCGCCCCGGCAATTCCTTCTTTTACCGACCTGAAAAAACTGCCTTTATTAAGACTAGCCAGCGACAAAGGTTCGGAATCGGCGATGTCTTTTTGCAAAACCTCACGCAAGCGCGCAATAAATGCTGGATCATACAAATAGCAATTGATTTCCTTATTTAAAAACAGGCTGCGTTTATCAAAGTTGGCGGTGCCGATGTCACAGACTTTGTCATCGATGACGATTGTTTTGGCATGATAAAAACCATTTTTATATTGAAAAACCTCCGCACCTTCGCTAAGAAGTCTTCGTAAAAATCGATATGAAGCTTCTTGGACAAGGATATGGTCCGATGTATATGGAACCAAGATGGTTATGCTGACTCCTCGGCGGGCAGCCTCAAGAAGTTCTGAAAAAATCCTCCTACTCGGAATAAAATAGGGCGCGCCAATCGTGATGGAAATTGCGGCCTTATTGAGCAATCGAATAAACAGATCTTCAAGCTGCCCTGCTTCTGTCGGCACAAACTGGTGGCGAACCGCACCCTTCGGCAGCTCCGGGAAAAACATGTGCGAGCCCTGTAAATCCTCACCGGCGTACTCTTTCCAATCGATGAAAAACTCACTTTGCAAAAAATCGACACTCTCGCCGGTTATTTTTAAATGATAATCTCGCCACGGGCTCAGTTTCGGATCTTGATCAATATATTCCTTGCCAATGTTGAACCCGCCAAGATAGCCAATTTTTCCATCAATAATCGAAATCTTGCGGTGATTGCGGACCTGCGATGAATAAAAAAGGTAGGGAAGCTTAATGTGGTTGCTGAAGGCAAAGTGGATGCCTGCTTCTCGCAGCCCTTTTATCATCGCCTTTTTAATCTTCCAGCTGCCGAGGCGGTCGACAAGCAGCCGGATTTCGACTCCTTGGCGGGCTTTTTCTTTTAAAAGAGAGAGGAATTCCTGGCCAAACTCATCGTTCTTCACAATATAAAACAGGACATGAATATGCTTTTTCGCCTGGCGAATTTCGTTGAAATAGTCGAGGAACAGTTCCTTGCCGTGTGTGAAAATGTCAAAGTTCCCATGAAGAATGGCCGTTTCCGTTTGGCGGGCAATCGAAAGATGCTTCCTCCGGCCTAATCGAAAATCTACTACAAGCCAAACCAGGATGAGAAGAATAAGTCCAATCAATATAAGGGCAAATTTCATCTGGAATACTTCCTCCAATCGGTTTTGTTAGTTTCTCCGACAGCCTTGATTTCTATAAGTCGAACGAATCTTACAAAAAATTGGTTGACTGAATGCTCATTCATAATATAATAGAATTAAAGACGATTCAGAAAATTATTTATTTTCTACAACTTACAAAAACATACGACGAAAGGGGCGTTTTATGTGAATGGTTTATTATGGCTTAACCTGATTGCGTTCTTGGCTGTAACCGCTTACGCGATCAGCTTGTTCGTTTACGTTGTCAAAACGCGGATTGAATTCATCAAGCTTGGCAAAAAAGTCGAGTTTGACAACAATGTCAAAGAACGTCTGCAAAAAATTTGGGTTAACGTATTTGGACAGAAAAAGCTTTTGAAGGACAAAAAGAGTGGTGCGATCCACGTCATGTTCTTTTATGGCTTCATTCTTGTTCAATTCGGGGCAATTGATTTCATTTGGAAAGGACTGGCCCCAGGCTCACACCTGCCGCTTGGACCGCTTTATGCAGGATTTACGTTTTTCCAAGAAATCGTTACGTTAATGATTTTAGTAGCGGTTATCTGGGCTTTCCACCGCCGCTATGTTGAAAAATTAGTCCGCCTTAAACGCAATTTCAAATCAGGTCTTGTCCTATTATTTATCGGCGGCTTGATGGTTTCGGTTTTAATCGGAAATGGCATGGGCATCATCTGGCACGGCGAAGAAACTACTTGGACAGAGCCGGTCGCTTCGGTGATTTCCGTTATTTTTTCAGGCATTGGTGAAACCGCCTCCATTGTGATCTTCTATATCGCCTGGTGGGCGCATCTCTTGTTCTTGTTAACATTCTTAGTATACGTACCGCAGTCCAAGCATGCTCACTTAATTGCCGGTCCTGCGAATGTTTATTTTAACCGTTTAGAAAAACCAGGTAAGCTGAAAAAAGTTGATTTTGAAGACGAATCCCAAGAAACCTTCGGGGTTGGAAAAATTGAAGATTTCACCCAGCACCAAATGATCGACTTTTATGCCTGCGTCGAATGCGGTCGTTGTACTAATATGTGTCCGGCTACTGGCACAGGAAAAATCCTGTCACCGATGGATTTGATTGTGAAAATGCGTGACCATCTCACCCATTACGGTGCGGCGGTTACTCAAAAGCAGCCATGGGTGCCGACCTTTGCGTTTGCAGGAACGAAGGGGAATCAAATTGCTTTGGCCGCAAGCGGACAAGGAGCAGAAGAAACAGCTGCTGCGCTTGCTTATAATCCAAGCTTAATTGGTGATGTCATTACCGAAGAAGAAATCTGGGCATGTACAACTTGCCGCAACTGTGAGGACCAATGTCCGGTTATGAATGAGCACGTTGATAAAATTATCGACCTTCGCCGTTATTTAGTTTTAACAGAAGGAAAATTGGACGCTGATGCACAGCGTGCGATGACCAATATTGAACGCCAAGGAAATCCTTGGGGCTTAAACCGTAAAGAGCGTGAAAGCTGGCGCGAGGTGCGCGACGATGTTCATATCCCGACTGTGAAGGAAATGAACAAGGCCGGCGAAGAATTCGAATACTTATTCTGGGTGGGATCGATGGGCTCCTACGACAACCGCAGCCAGAAAATTGCTTTATCATTCGCGAAATTGATGAACGAAGCTGGCGTGAAATTCGCCATCTTAGGTAATAAAGAGAAAAACTCTGGTGATACACCGCGCCGTCTTGGTAATGAGTTCTTGTTCCAAGATCTAGCGGCGAAAAATATCGAGGAATTTGAAAAGGCAGAGGTTAAGAAGATCGTCACGATTGACCCGCATGCCTATAATATTTTCAAAAATGAATATCCGGATTTCGGCTTAGAGGCAGAGGTTTACCACCATACAGAAGTTCTATTTGAGCTTGTGAGGGATGGCCGCCTTGTACCGACACAAACTGTCAACGAAACAATTACATTCCATGACTCTTGTTACTTAGGCCGTTACAACGATGTATACGATGCACCTCGTGAAATCTTGAAATCCATTCCGGGCGTGAAGCTCGTGGAAATGGAGCGCAACCGTGAAAAAGGAATGTGTTGTGGCGCCGGCGGCGGGTTGATGTGGATGGAGGAAGAAACAGGCCACCGCATTAACGTAGCGAGAACAGAGCAGGCACTCGCCGTCAATCCTTCCGTAATCAGTTCCGGATGTCCATACTGCTTAACGATGATTACAGATGGAACGAAGGCGAAGGAAGTGGAAGAAAAGATTGCCACTTATGATGTTGCCGAACTGTTGGAAAAAGCGGTTTGTGGTGAGTTAAAGTCAGTCGCATCTTAAGAATTTAAATAGTAGAGGTTGACTATTTTCGTGAATTCATAAAATTTTAGGAATTTTGCGTAAAAATATTTCAACTTCTACTTCTTTTTATGTAAAATATAATGTAGAGGTAAAACGCTTACATTTCCTTTTTTATGAAACGCTTTGACGCGTTAATTTTTTAGCAGTGAATTGAGCGAGCGTTCAGTCGCTCTAATCGAGTGCAATTTTTTTAAAAAGTTATGACTGAATATTGGGAAAAGGGAGAGTGTTTTGAATGGGGAAAACGGTTATTTTAAGTGGGGTTAGAACACCTTTTGGAAAATTCGCAGGGGCATTGAGCAGCTTCACGGCATCGGAATTAGGGGGAATTGCTGTTAAAGAGGCTTTAGTACGTGCAGATGTGAAGCCGGAAGAAGTGCAAGAGGTGATTCTTGGTACCGTGTTACAAGGGGGCCAAGGCCAAATTCCATCCCGTCAAGCAGCTCGGCATGCGGGTTTGCCGTGGGAAGTGAAAACAGAAACAATCAATAAAGTTTGTGCATCTGGTATGCGCAGTGTGACCTTGGCTGATCAAATCATCCGCGCAGGCGATGAAGAAGTGATTGTCGCAGGCGGCATGGAATCGATGAGCAATGCACCGTACATTCTGCCAAAAGCTAGATGGGGACTGCGCATGGGTGACGCCTCCGTCAAGGATTTAATGCTTCATGATGGTTTAAGCTGCAGCTTTACCGGTGTTCACATGGGCACATACGGAAATACAACGGCTTCTGAGATGGATATATCCCGTGAGGCACAGGATGAATGGGCATTTAGAAGCCATGAGCGTGCGATTGCAGCGATTGAAAGCGGCAAGTTTGCTGAGGAGATTGTTCCAGTTGAGGTGCCACAGCGAAAAGGAGCGGCGCTTGTTGTGGAGCATGACGAGGCACCACGGAAAGACACGTCTTTAGAAAGGCTTGCGAAACTTGCACCTGCTTTTAATTCATCAGGAACGATTACAGCAGGAAATGCCCCAGGCGTCAATGACGGTGCGGCTGCCCTCGTGCTGATGAGCGAAGAGCGCGCTGCCCGTGAAGGCCGTGCGGTTGAAGCGGTCATTTTGGGCCATGCGGCGATTGCGGTGGAAGCGAAAGACTTCCCACAAACACCAGGAATTGTCATCAATGAAATTTTACGAAAAACTGGGCGCAGCTTAGAAGAAATCGACCTTTTTGAAATCAACGAAGCTTTTGCGGCTGTTGCGTTAGGGAGCGGCCAGATTGCCGGACTTGACCTCGAAAAGGTAAATGTTAATGGCGGTGCGGTTGCCCTTGGACATCCGATTGGCGCAAGCGGGGCGCGTATCATTATTACTTTGATGCATGAACTGAAGCGCCGCGGCGGCGGTATCGGAATTGCGGCGATTTGCTCCGGCGGCGGTCAAGGCGATGCTGTGATGATTGAAGTTCCGAAAGGCTGATCTACTTATGAAAAAATGGATTCGCCGATAAATGAAGCAAATTCGCCGATAAAATGGAATATTCGCCGATAAATTAGGAAGAATCGCCGATAAATTTTGATTTTTCGCCGATAAATTTTGGTGCTATCCCGATTAAATAGTGTTTCGCAGATAAAGTATCGATTTTCGAAGATAAACCATGATTTTCCGCAGATAAACTCAGGAGAATCTATCAAACTTGTCAAAATATAGGGCCGAACACCTTATTCGGCCCCCATTTGGAGGGGAAAACATGAAAGTATCTAAAGTAATGGTCATCGGAGCAGGACAAATGGGCTCGGGAATTGCCCAAGTATGTGCGCAGGCAGGCTACAACGTGTTATTAAATGATCTCAAGCCAGAATTCGTCCAACGCGGCTTAGGAGTTATCAATAAAAATCTTTCTCGTAACGTCGATAAAGGACGGATGTCGGACCCTCAAAAGCAAGAAGTATTGGCAAGACTTACTATGTCAACCGACCTTAACGATGCAGCGGAGGTCGATCTTGTCATCGAAGCAGCTGTTGAAAACATGGAAATTAAAACGAAAATTTTTGCACAGTTAGATGATATTGCTCCGGCACATGCGATTTTAGCGAGCAACACTTCGTCCCTGCCAATCACCGAAATTGCAGCAGCAACGAAGCGCCCGGAGAAAGTTATCGGCATGCATTTTATGAATCCGGTTCCAGTGATGAAGTTGGTGGAAATTATCCGCGGCTTAGCGACAGCCGATGAAGTCTATCAAGTGATTGAAGACATGACAAAAACCTTAAGCAAGGTGCCAGTAGAAGTAAATGACTTCCCCGGTTTCATCTCGAATCGCATCCTTTTGCCAATGATCAATGAAGCGATTTATGCCTTGTACGAGGGTGTTGCCACGAAGGAAGCGATCGACGAAGTGATGAAGCTCGGCATGAACCACCCGATGGGGCCGCTTACCTTGGCTGATTTTATCGGCTTAGATACGTGCCTATATATTATGGAAACACTTCAGGAGGGCCTTGGTGACGACAAATATCGTCCATGTCCACTCCTACGAAAATATGTAAAAGCTGGCTGGCTTGGCAAGAAATCAGGCCGCGGTTTTTATACGTACGAATAACCGAGACAAGGTTCGTTTCCCCAATCGATTGCATTTTTTATACCAACGATATGATGGGGAATCTTGCGATAAAAATATATTTAGAAAGCCCAGTTCCACTCTATTTTTCGAAAAAGGGGTTGTTTGAGGATGAATACTGCCACTTTAGATTCTCCAAAAGGAGAGTTCAGCATGAATCTTACATTCACAGAAGAACAGGAAATGATGCGAAAAATGGTCCGCGATTTTGCTGAAAACGAAATTGCTCCATTTATTGAAAAAATGGAAAAGGGTGAATTTCCACGTGAAATTCTTCGCAAAATGGGGGAACTGGGCCTGATGGGGATTCCTGTTCCGGAAAAATACGGCGGCGCTGAAATGGATTTCACCTCGTATATCATCGCCATTAATGAGCTTTCAAAGGTAAGCGCCACTATTGGCGTTATCCTTTCGGTTCATACCTCCGTAGGGACGAACCCAATTCTTTACTTTGGTACGGAAGCGCAAAAGCAAAAATATTTGCCAAAAATGGCTTCTGGAGAGTATTTAGGAGCATTTTGTTTAACTGAGCCAAGCTCAGGATCCGATGCAGCGAGCTTAAAATCGCGTGCGGTTATGAGCGGCGATCATTATGTGATTAACGGCTCGAAGGTGTTTATCACCAATGGCGGTGAGGCCGATGTTTATATTGTTTTCGCTAAAACAAATCCAGAGTTAGACAGCAAAGGAATTTCTGCTTTTATTGTGGAAAAAGGGACTCCTGGCCTCATCATTGGCAAGGATGAAAAGAAGATGGGCTTGCACGGCTCAAGAACCGTTCAGCTTACATTTGAAGACATGAGGGTACCGGCTGAAAATCTTCTTGGCGCAGAAGGGGATGGCTTTAAAATTGCGATGGCCAATCTTGACGTCGGCCGCATCGGCATTGCCGCACAGGCACTCGGAATTGCTGAGGCAGCATTGTCGGCCGCAACTGCTTATGCGAAGGACCGTATGCAATTCGGAAAACCAATTGCCGCCCAGCAAGGGATTGGCTTTAAGTTAGCTGATATGGCAACTAGTGTGGAAGCGGCAAAACTATTAGTCTATCGTGCTGCTGATTTGCGTGGGCGAGGCGTGAAGTGCGGCCTTGAAGCGTCGATGGCGAAGCTGTTTGCCTCTCGGACGGCTGTTGAAGTCGCAACGGAAGCGATACAGGTTTTCGGAGGCTACGGTTACACAGAGGATTATCCAGTTGAACGATATTTCCGCGATGCGAAAATTACGGAAATTTATGAGGGCACGAGCGAGATTCAGCGGATCGTGATTAGTAAGAATCTTTAATTTTTATTGTAGAATTCAGCCCTATTTTTGTAGAATACACACTAAATTTTGTAGAAAGATTAAAGGAGGACTTCCAAAATGAACTTCAAACTATCTGAAGAACATGAAATGATTCGTAAAATGGTTCGTGATTTTGCTCGCAACGAGGTGGCACCAACAGCGGCTGAGCGAGATGAGGATGAGCGCTTCGATCGTGAAATTTTTGACAAAATGGCGGAGCTAGGCTTAACAGGAATTCCGTGGCCGGAGGAGTATGGCGGAATTGGCAGTGATTACTTAGCGTATTGCATCGCAGTAGAGGAGCTTTCCCGTGTCGACGCATCAATCGGAGTAACTCTATCAGCCCACACTTCATTAGCAGGCTGGCCAATCTATAAGTTCGGCAGTGAAGAACAAAAGCAAGCCTACCTTCGCCCGATGGCAGAAGGCACAAAAATTGGCGCGTATGGTTTAACAGAGCCTGGCAGCGGTTCGGACGCAGGCGGGATGAGAACAACAGCCCGTCTTGAAGGCGACCATTACGTTCTTAACGGTTCCAAAGTCTTCATCACAAACGGCGGTATCGCTGACACATATGTCGTATTTGCCTTAACCGATCCATCTAGCAGACAAAAAGGAACAACCGCGTTTATCGTTGAAAAAGATTTCCCAGGCTTCTCAGTTGGGAAAAAAGAAAAGAAGCTCGGCATTCGTTCATCACCAACAACAGAAATTATTTTTGAAGATTGTCGTGTGCCAGTAGCTAATCGTCTTGGCGAAGAGGGCGAAGGCTTTAAAATCGCGATGATGACCCTTGATGGCGGACGAAACGGCATCGCGGCACAAGCTGTTGGAATTGCTCAAGGCGCCCTTGATGCTGCTGTTGATTATGCAAGAGAACGCCACCAGTTTGGGAAGCCAATCGCGGCCAACCAAGGAATCAGCTTTAAATTGGCTGATATGGCAACAGGAATTGAGGCTTCAAGACTATTAACCTATCAAGCAGCATGGCTCGAGTCTAACGGACTTCCGTACGGAAAAGAGTCCGCGATGTCGAAGCTGCTTGCTGGCGATACAGCGATGAAGGTAACAACTGAAGCGGTTCAAGTATTTGGCGGCTACGGTTATACGAAGGATTATCCGGTGGAACGATTCATGCGTGATGCGAAAATTACGCAAATCTATGAAGGCACACAGGAAATCCAACGCCTCGTAATCTCAAGAATGATAACCAAATAAAAAGAAAAGCGGAAGCGCCTTGACCAGGGAAAAAAGCAGTTCATTTTTTCCTTGGGGCGACAAGCATAAGACGAGCCGGTGAGAACGTTGCACTTTAACCTTCTTGCCGGATTGGCTTAGACCAAAGAGCCCCTAGGCGCTGGAGCTAGACAAAGGTAGGGCAAAGGGATGAAAAAACGGGAGGTTCAGGCCTCGGTCAAGGATGAGCGCCTCGTTCAAAAAAGGCGTGACCAAATGATCAAAGGGGCCGTAGCACTTTTTAAACAAAAGGGGTTTCATCGGACGACGACAAGGGAAATTGCCAAAGCTGCTGGCTTTAGCATTGGCACATTGTATGAATACATTCGCACAAAGGAAGATGTTTTATATCTGGTTTGCGACCAAATCTATGACCACGTAAGCGAGCGCCTTGAGCAGGATGAGGCCATGAAAAAAGGGACATTGGAAAGCCTAAAGCTTGGTATCGCAAACTTCTTCCAAGTCATGGACGAAATGCAGGCCGAGGTGCTCGTCATGTATCAGGAAGTGAAATCGTTGTCCAAGGATGCACTACCTTACGTGTTAAAAAAAGAAGAAGCAATGGTGGCGATGTTTGAAAACCTGCTCTCCCGGTGCATAGAGAATGGGGAGCTCGATCTAACGGAGCAACAAGTCAAAATCATCGCCCATAATATCTTTGTCCAGGGGCAAATGTGGAGCTTCCGCCGCTGGGCCTTACGAAAATTATTTACAATCGAAGAATACACTGAGCTGCAAACCGAGCAGTTATTATTAGGTTTAAAGCAGCAACAGCCACAAAAAGGCTAATTTTTAAAATAGGGGGACTCCGGGAGTGAAAACCACGGGAAAATACCAGCCGAAGCATCATATTCGCTTTGTAACGGCGTCAAGTTTATTTGACGGTCACGATGCTTCCATCAATATTATGCGCAGAATTCTTCAGTCAAGCGGAGCAGAGGTCATCCACCTTGGCCATAACCGCTCGGTCGAGGAAGTCGTTAACGCTGCGATTCAAGAGGACGCCCAAGGAATCGCGATTTCTTCCTATCAAGGCGGACACGTCGAATATTTTAAATACATGCACGATTTACTGAAAGAAAAAGGTGCACCGCACATTCGCCTTTACGGTGGCGGGGGCGGTGTCATTATCCCTCGGGAAATAAATGAGCTTCATGAATACGGAATTGCCCGCATTTTCTCGCCAGAAGACGGCCGCACGCTTGGCCTTCAAGGCATGATTGACCAAATGATTAAGGAATGTGATTTTTCAACCATTAACTCCGATATCAGCGAGCAAATCGAAAAGCTTCCAACTGGCGATGTGAATGCCATTGCTAAGCTAATTACCTTGGCAGAGCTTCATGTTGATAAGCGGAACGAAGCAGCAGCAACAGCGGAAGAAGTGCTTGAACAAGTGAAGTCGCTTGAGAAGGGTATCCCGGTAGTCGGTATTACAGGTACCGGCGGAGCCGGAAAAAGCTCGTTAACGGACGAATTAATCCGCCGCTTTATCAACGAACTTCCTGACAAAAAAGTCGCGATTCTATCCGTGGACCCAACTAAGCAAAAAACAGGCGGCGCGCTCCTTGGTGACCGGATTCGCATGAATGCAATTTTTTCACCAAATGTCTATATGCGCAGTCTAGCGACAAGACATTCAAAAAACGAGCTTTCACTGGCCATTAAAGACGCCGTTGCGGTGACAAAGGCTGCTGGTTTTGACCTTGTTATCGTTGAAACAAGCGGGATTGGCCAAGGTGACGCTGAAATCACCGAAATTTGTGATGTATCGCTATATGTGATGACCTCTGAATTCGGGGCGCCGTCCCAACTGGAAAAAATCGACATGATTGATTTTGCCGACCTAATTGTTATTAATAAATTTGAACGTAAGGGTTCAGAGGACGCCAAACGTCAAGTGCAAAAACAATACCAGCGCAGCCATATGCTGTTTGAAAAAGATTCATCAGAAATGCCGGTATACGGAACGATTGCCAGCCAGTTCAATGACCATGGCACGAACGCCTTGTTCGCCGCCCTTATTGAAAAAATTAACGAAAAAATGGACACCGATTGGGTGACTTCTTTTAACAAAAATGCCGTTGTGGAAAAGCAAAATGTAATTATCCCAACCGACCGCCGCTATTATTTGCGTGAAATCTCGGAAACAGTGCGCGGTTATCATAAGAAAGCCGAAGAGCAAGCGAATTTGGCCCGGAAAATATTCCAGCTCGAGGGGGCGATGGCGGCTGTCCTCGAACGCGACCCTAGCGGTGCGGTGTATCCAGCGTTAGAGGTCCTTAAACTAGAGGCTGAAGCACAATTAACGCCAGAATCAAAGAAAATTCTCGACAGCTGGGAAGAAACAAAGAAAGCCTATTCCGGCGATCAATTTGTCACCAGAATCCGTGATAAAGAGATTATTACCATTTTAAAAACAAAGAGCTTATCTGGACTGGATATTCCAAAAGTAGCTCTGCCGAAATATAAGGATTACGGTGAAATCCTCCGTTGGGTGTACCGCGAAAATGTACCGGGGTCCTTCCCTTATACAGCAGGCGTTTTCCCATTCAAGCGGGAAGGGGAAGATCCAAAACGTCAGTTTGCTGGAGAAGGAACACCGGAAAGAACGAACCGCCGTTTCCACTACTTATCGAAGGATGACGATGCGAAACGTTTAAGTACTGCATTTGACTCAGTGACGCTTTACGGTGAGGATCCCGATTATCGCCCAGATATTTATGGAAAAGTCGGCGAAAGCGGCGTTAGCATTTGTACGTTAGACGATATGAAAAAGCTATATGACGGCTTTGACCTTTGCCATCCATCGACGTCAGTATCGATGACGATTAATGGTCCGGCACCGATCATTTTAGCGATGTTCATGAACACAGCGATTGATCAGCAGGTTAAGCGGAAAGAAGAAGAACTTGGCCGTGTGTTAACGGTAGAAGAGTTCGCCGAAGTTCGCGCTTATACACTGCGGACCGTTCGCGGAACTGTGCAGGCTGATATATTAAAAGAAGACCAAGGTCAAAACACTTGTATTTTTTCAACCGAATTTGCCTTAAGGATGATGGGGGATATTCAGCAATATTTCATTGACCATCAAGTGCGCAACTATTATTCCGTTTCGATTTCCGGCTATCACATTGCCGAAGCAGGAGCGAATCCAATTTCGCAATTAGCGTTTACCTTGTCAAACGGCTTTACCTATGTGGAGTACTACTTAAGTCGCGGCATGAAAATCGATGATTTTGCTCCAAACCTGTCGTTCTTTTTCTCTAACGGCTTAGACCCTGAATATACCGTCATTGGCCGTGTGGCCCGCCGCATTTGGGCGACGGTAATGCGCGATAAATATGGCGCGAATGAACGAAGCCAAAAGCTGAAGTACCATGTTCAGACATCCGGCCGTTCGCTGCATGCCCAAGAAATCGACTTTAATGATATTCGCACGACGCTGCAGGCATTAATGGCCTTACATGATAACTGTAACTCGCTGCATACGAATGCTTATGATGAGGCAATTACAACGCCAACTGAAGAATCGGTGCGCCGGGCAATGGCGATTCAAATGATTATCACAAAAGAACACGGTTTAACGAAAAACGAAAACCCGCTTCAAGGTTCGTTCATTGCCGAAGAATTGACAGACCTAGTCGAAGAAGCCGTTTTACAAGAATTCGAACGCTTGAATGACCGCGGCGGCGTACTTGGCTCCATGGAGACACAGTACCAGCGCGGCAAGATTCAGGATGAATCGATGTACTATGAAATGAAAAAGCATACCGGTGAACTGCCTATTATCGGCGTTAATACGTATATGAATCCGAATCCTCCGTCTGAGGAAGACGTCAACAATATGGAATTGGCTAGGGCCACGATCGAGGAAAAGGAACTGCAAATTCATAATTTGCGCGCCTTCCAGGAAAGTCATGCCGGCGAATCTTCAGAGGCGCTTAAACGTCTCAAAGCAGCGGCCGTTAACAATGGCAATGTTTTTGCCGAATTAATGGAAACTGTAAAAGTAGCCAGTCTAGGCCAAATTACCCGCGCTCTTTACGAGGTGGGCGGGCAATACCGAAGAAATATGTAAGTAATGGCACCATGTGGAGATTTCACATGGTGCCTAAAACCGTTGTTTTACAAAAAGCAATTATCTTATATAATCGAACTAGTGGACAAACTTCGTAGATCATGGCAGGTGTGGACGAATGAAGTTAAGAACGATGATCATCATTTTAATAATTTTTGCCTGGCCATTATACTATTTGTATGAACTTCAATTAGGCGCCATTTCGTTTTTGCTACTAGCCATCTTCTTTCTTGTTATTTCCATCAAGGAATTAAAAAAATTCAAGAACAAAGACGACTAGCTATAAAATTCGAGGGATTGGTCAACTAGAACTAGCATAAACGGCAAGAATTTGTTTATAATGAAGAATATGCAAAATGGTAGAAATGCCCTTAATCACTCAATAAAGAGTGTTAAATAGAGAAAGGAAGTGCCAATATTGAGTTTAGCACAATACTCAAAAGAGCAATTGCAAGAGTTATCGCTCATCGAAATGGCTTACGAATTTTTAAAAAATAGCAAGCAACCAATCTCCTTCCATGATTTAGTGAAAGAAATCCAAAAGGCTGCTGATATTTCTGAATCAGAAGTCCGCTCACGCTTGGCACAATTCTATACAGACATGAACATAGATGGCCGCTTCCTATCATTAGGAGAGAATCGCTGGGGGCTTCGCGTTTGGTATCCAGTTGATACGGCGGAGGAAGAAGTTGTGACCGCTGTGAAACCGAAGAAGAAAAAGGCGAAGAAAGTGGTCGATGAAGAGGATCTTGACGATTACGATGAATTGGATGAAGAAGATTACGATGACGTCGATGAATTTGACGAAGATGATCTGCTTGATGATGAAGAAGAGGCCTTTGATGAAATCGATGAAGTGGATGAATTTGAGGATGATGACGACGAAGACGTCATTGAAGACGAAGAGGAATTTGAACTTGACGAAGAAGATGATTTAGATGATGACCTTGATGATGAGGCTGAATTAGACGAAGAAGAAGACGAAGACTTGTAATTTTTCGTCGGGTATCGGCTTGACTTTTCATCCGTGCCCTTGTATTATCTTTTTTGGGCTCCTTAAAAAAGGACGATACATTATTTACTAACTATGCGCTCCCTTACCAATGCGTAAGCGGAGCGCTTTTTATTTTGATTGAAATTTTTCATTGACTTTGAGAATGGTCCAGCTACAGCGCCTAGGGGCTCGAGTCATAACCCAATCCGTCGAGAAGGTTAAAAGGCAACCTTCACGCCGGCTTGTCTTATGCTTGTCGCCCCTGAACAAGGCGCTTTCGCTTTTCTGGTTTCGTTTGAAAAATTTTTGCAAAACTCCCATTAACAATCCGAATAATGTACAAACTGTATAAGAGGGGGAATATTTAATGACAAAATATATTTTTGTAACCGGTGGTGTCGTTTCATCACTTGGAAAGGGAATTACCGCAGCATCCTTAGGGCGCTTATTGAAAAATCGAGGGTTAAATGTAACGATTCAAAAATTTGACCCGTACATTAACGTGGATCCAGGAACGATGAGTCCTTATCAGCACGGTGAAGTGTTCGTAACCGATGACGGTGCAGAAACGGATTTGGACTTAGGCCACTATGAGCGTTTTATTGATATTAACCTAAACAAGTACTCAAACGTAACAACTGGAAAAATCTATTCAACCGTTTTACGCAAAGAGCGCCGCGGCGAGTATTTGGGTGCAACTGTTCAGGTTATTCCGCACATTACCAATGAAATTAAGGAGCGCTGTTTCCGTGCTGGCAACGAAACGAATGCCGATGTGGTCATTACGGAAATCGGTGGAACAGTGGGTGACATTGAATCACTGCCGTTTTTAGAAGCGATTCGCCAAATCAAGAGTGATATCGGCAGCGAAAACGTTATGTACATTCATTGTACGTTGATCCCGTATATCAAGGCAGCTGGTGAAATGAAAACAAAGCCGACCCAGCACAGCGTGAAGGAGCTTCGCAGCCTTGGTATTCAGCCAAATATCATCGTCGTTCGTACGGAAATGCCTGTTTCTCAGGACATGAAGGACAAAATCGCCTTGTTCTGTGATATCGACTCTAAAGCAGTCATTGAATGCCGTGACGCCGACACACTTTATTCGATTCCACTCGCCCTTCAAGAGCAAAATATGGATCAGATTGTCTGCGATCACTTGAAGTTAGCGACTCCGGAAGCAGAAATGACGGAGTGGAAAGCACTTGTCGACCGTGTGTTAAACCTTTCCGGCAAAACACGCATCGGCCTTGTTGGAAAATATGTTGAACTTCAAGATGCTTATATTTCTGTTGTTGAAGCCATGAAACATGCTGGTTATGCATTTGATACGGACGTTGAAATTAAATGGATTAACTCTGAAAACGTGACACGTGAGAACGTTGCGGAGCTCTTGGATAATGTCGATGGCGTCCTTGTTCCGGGCGGTTTCGGTGATCGCGGAATTGAAGGGAAAATTGAAGCAACCCGCTATGCCCGTGAACAGAAGAAGCCGTTCCTCGGCATTTGTTTAGGCATGCAGCTGGCGACGATTGAATTTGCCCGCAACGTGCTCGGGCTTGCTGATGCCCATTCGGCAGAGTTTGTGCCTGAGACAGCCCACCCAATCATCGACCTGCTTCCAGAGCAAAAGGATGTTGAGGATCTGGGCGGTACATTGCGTTTAGGACTCTATCCTGCTCGTCTGGTTGAGGGTACAAAGGCAATGGAAGCTTACGAAGAAAAGGTAGTGTACGAACGTCACCGCCACCGTTATGAGTTTAACAATCACTTCCGTCAAGAAATGGAAGCGGCAGGCTTGGTGTTCTCAGGTACAAGTCCTGACGGCCGTCTAGTAGAAATCATCGAGTTAAAGGACCATCCGTGGTTTGTGGCATCCCAGTTCCATCCGGAATTCGTCTCAAGACCGACACGTCCACAGCCATTATTCCGTGATTTTATTAAAGCAACGATTCAAAAATAAAGAATTTTGGTAAAGGCCAGTCCTCGGACTGGTCTTAATTTTTGTAAATAATGTCTAAATGGACAAAACCATATAAAAAATAGACAAAACATCGGAAAAAATAGACAAACACTTTGAAAAAATAAACAAAACACCGAAAAAAATAGACAATCATGCCTCAAAAATAGACAAAACAAAAAAACGGCCCCTGTTTAAGGCCGTTTTACTCCTCATATTCTGCCAAAATCTCATCAATCGTGAATTTTAAGCCATGATACACAAACAAACCAGCCATCCCAGCCGGATATCCGTATCGATTTCCGAAATCATCGGGTAATAAGCCTTTCGTCAGCCGCAAATCGATATGAACATCGGCAAGCGCATCCAATCCGCCCTCAGCATCAACCGTAGAAACCGCAACAAACGGGATTCCTTTCTCTTGAAGCTGGCCCGCAAGCTCCAAAGCCGATTCATCATCAGAACGGCGCGTAAATATCAGCACCCGGTCGGCTGCACTTAGCCCGTCGACACTTGTGAAGCTTTTTGCCAACTTAAGCGGTTCCGCCCCTTCTAAAGCCTCAAATTCAACAGCCTTCATTTCTTTCGCACCATAAATATAAATTGAACGCCCCTGAGCAAGCAGTCGGGCCCCATCCTCAAAGGAAAATTCCTCTTTTTCCTCAAGCCTCTTAAACAAACCTGTTAATTGAGTTGTGAACATTTTTAACATGATAATCCTCCTTATCGCACCCCTATTATAGCCTTTTTGAAAAAATTCCACAAAATAACATTATTCTAGGCGAAATTTATGCAGGAATTTATAATTAAAAAGTAGAAGTATAACAAGTGAGTGATTAGGTGAATTTTACTAAAAATTTAGAATCTATCAAATCGGGAAGAGGTGGAAGTATGAAAGAGAAAATTTTAATCGTTGACGATCAATTTGGTATTCGCATTTTACTTAATGAGGTATTTCAGAAGGAAGGGTATCAAACATTCCAGGCGGCGAATGGCGTGCAGGCACTTGATATTGTAACAAAGCATGACCCTGACCTAGTCCTATTGGATATGAAAATCCCGGGAATGGACGGAATCGAAATTTTGAAGCGAATGAAAGTCATCGACCCAGACATCCGAGTGATCATTATGACCGCCTACGGAGAATTGGATATGATTCAGGAAGCAAAAGACCTTGGTGCCATCACTCATTTTGCTAAACCATTTGATATTGACGATATCCGTGCTGCCGTACGAAAGCACATTCCACAAAAAGCAAACTAAGCTTTGCAAAATCAAAACGTCATTGTTCAAAAAAAATAACCATTTTACCAGACAAAAAGGCAGATAAATGCCTTTTTTTCATACATAAAGTGCAAATAGTAAAATGGCTACGCTTTCATTGTGACACTTTTAAAAACACTGTTCGATTAATAGCATTTCTACTTTTATTCTGATATGATACATATGAACTTTGACCCGGTTGCTATCTTTTCTCAGTTGAATACATATTCAATAAATTTAGGGAAATCATTTATATGAAAAGATATCGACTTACTTTAAGGAGGAATAGAAATGCCATTAGTTTCGATGACAGAAATGCTTAACAAGGCGAAGGCGGAAGGCTACGCGGTTGGGCAATTTAACCTTAATAACTTAGAGTTTACCCAAGCAATTCTTCAAGCTGCTGAAGCAGAAAAATCACCAGTTATCCTTGGTGTATCTGAAGGGGCAGCTCGTTATATGTCCGGCTTCAAAACAGTAGTAAAAATGGTAGAGGGCTTATTGGAAGATTTAAAAATCACAGTTCCAGTAGCAATCCACTTAGACCATGGTTCAAGCTTTGAAAAATGTAAAGAAGCGATTGATGCAGGTTTTACGTCTGTTATGATCGATGCTTCCCACCACCCATTTGAAGAAAACATTGAAATTACTTCTAAAGTAGTGGAATATGCTCATTCAAAAGGTGTTTCTGTTGAAGCAGAATTAGGAACTGTCGGCGGCCAAGAGGACGATGTTGTCGCTGAAGGTGTTATCTATGCAGATCCAAAAGAGTGTGATGAGCTAGTGAAGCGCACAGGCATCGACTGCCTTGCTCCTGCATTAGGTTCAGTTCACGGCCCTTACAAAGGCGAACCAAACCTTGGTTTTGTGGAAATGGAAGAAATCGGCAAGATTACTGGACTTCCGCTTGTTCTTCACGGTGGAACTGGTATCCCTACAAAGGATATCCAAAAATCTGTTTCACTAGGAACAGCTAAAATCAATGTGAACACTGAAAACCAAATTGCCTCTGCACGGGTTGTTCGTGAAACATTGGCAGCTAAACCAAATGAATATGATCCACGTAAATACTTAGGACCAGCTCGCGATGCCATTAAAGAAACAGTTATCGGCAAAATGCGTGAATTCGGTTCTTCAGGCAGAGCGTAAGACAAAAACGCCATTTATGGCAGTTTTTGTTGTTTGCTGTATTTGTGATAAAATAAAAACCGCCCTTACCTTGAGGGCGGTTTCAGTGTGTTAAAAAGAAACAGAAAATTTTGTCGAAAAACGGAGGAGAAACTATGAAATTTTTTATTGATACAGCAAATTTAGATGAAATCCGTGAAGTACATGAACTAGGCTTATTAGCTGGTGTTACGACAAATCCATCCCTTGTTGCCCGCGAACAAGGCGTTTCGTTCCATGACCGTATTCGAGAAATTGCGGCACTCGTTCCTGGGTCTGTCAGTGCGGAAGTTATCGCCCTTGATGCAGAAGGCATGATTCGTGAAGGAGAAGAGCTAGCGGCGATTGCTCCAAATATTACGATTAAAGTTCCAATGACTCCAGACGGATTAAAAGCATGTCATCATTTTTCAAAAAAAGGAATCACTACAAACGTAACCTTGATTTTTAATGCCAATCAAGCATTGCTTGCAGCACGAGCAGGCGCTACATATGTTTCCCCATTCCTTGGCAGATTAGATGATATCGGCCAAAATGGTTTAGATCTCATTTCACAGGTTGCCGATATTTTTGCCGTTCATGGTCTTGAAACCCAAATCATCGCAGCCTCTATTCGCAACCCAATCCATGTAACAGAAGCAGCATTAAGAGGAGCGGATATTGCGACCATTCCATACAAAGTATTAATCGGCTTGTTCCATCATCCATTAACAGATAAAGGAATCGAAGGATTCTTAAAAGACTGGAACTCTCGTAAATAAGCTTAATAACTATGGGAATTTCAGTAAGCCTGATTTACTGGATTCCTAATATCTTCCGCAGTTTTTCCATTTTCGAACAAATTTTTTTATTATGGATACATGAAAATAAAATTTTGGTGTAAACTAAAGGATAGACAAGCTGTCGGAATTTGACTTTTTATGTTGGAAAAATATACCTTGAGCCTATTTCGCTAATAAAGATGTTTTTTTATAAATGAGTGTAAGCGCATTCGGAAAACAGCTCTTTAGATGCGAAGACTTTTAAGCTTAGAAGGGAGTCGAAAATGGAAAAACTTAAAATTGCCGGGGGATATCCACTAAAGGGAACGGTTCGAATTAGCGGAGCTAAAAATAGTGCCGTTGCCTTAATTCCCGCTACCATTTTAGCAGAATCACCAGTGACAATCGAAGGCTTGCCAGAAATTTCGGACGTGGAAATCTTAAAGGATTTGCTTGAAGAAATTGGCGGCAGCGTAGAAATATCGAATGATGAAATGACCGTTGATCCATCAAAAATGATTTCGATGCCACTACCAAACGGAAAAGTTAAGAAACTGCGGGCCTCTTATTATTTAATGGGTGCAATGCTCGGGCGCTTTAAAAAGGCGGTCATCGGCTTGCCGGGGGGCTGCCATCTAGGACCTAGACCGATAGATCAGCATATTAAAGGCTTTGAAGCACTGGGTGCACAAATCACAAACGAACAAGGGGCGATTTATTTGCGGGCCGATGAGCTTCGCGGTGCACGAATCTACCTCGATGTCGTCAGTGTTGGTGCCACCATTAATATAATGCTGGCTGCGGTCAGAGCAAAAGGCCGGACGGTCATTGAAAATGCCGCAAAAGAGCCGGAGATTATTGATGTAGCTACCCTGTTAACGAACATGGGGGCGAAAATTAAAGGTGCCGGAACTGATGTTATCCGAATTGATGGGGTCGAAACCCTGCACGGCTGCCGCCATACGATTATTCCTGACCGAATTGAAGCAGGAACGTATATGATTTTAGGGGCTGCCGTTGGTGAAGGTGTCCTCATCGACAATGTCATCCCGCAGCACTTAGAATCGTTGATTGCCAAACTGCGCGAAATGGGCGTTTATATCGAGTCAGGTAACGATCAGGTGTTTGTCGACGGCGGGGTTGCGAAGCTCAAGGCCGTTGATATCAAAACGCTCGTCTATCCTGGTTTCCCAACCGACCTGCAGCAGCCATTTACAACTCTTTTGACAAAAGCTACAGGCTCAAGTGTCGTCACCGATACCATTTACGGGGCTCGCTTTAAGCATATTGATGAATTGAGAAGAATGAACGCCAATATTAAGGTCGAAGGGCGCTCGGCGATTATTAACGGCCCTGTTCAGCTGCAGGGGGCGAAAGTGAAAGCAAGTGATCTCCGTGCTGGAGCGGCTCTCTTCATTGCCGGGCTCATGGCAGAAGGAATTACCGAAGTAACCGGCCTTGAGCACATTGATCGCGGCTACTCAAGCCTAGTTGAAAAATTAAATGGCCTGGGCGCTACAGTATGGCGTGAATCTTTAACAAAAGAAGAAGTAGAACAATTGAAAAATACTTAGAAAAGCGGAAGCGCCTTGTCCAGGGGCGACAAGCATAAGACGAGCCGGCGTGAAGGTTGCTTTTTAACCTTCTCGACGGATTGGCTTATGACCTCGAGCCCCTAGGCGCTGTAGCTAGACAGTAATCGAATTTATATAACGAGAAAACGGGGGATGGAATTCATGGAAAGAAGCTTAACGATGGAACTTGTCCGCGTCACAGAAGGAGCAGCACTTGCATCTGCTCGCTGGATGGGCCGCGGGAAAAAGGATGAAGCCGACGGTGCAGCCACATCAGCAATGCGCGATGTATTCGACACTGTTCCAATGAAAGGTACCGTTGTCATTGGTGAAGGGGAAATGGATGAAGCTCCAATGCTCTACATCGGCGAAAAGCTCGGAACCGGCTACGGTCCGCGCGTTGATGTGGCTGTTGACCCGCTCGAAGGCACCAATATTTTAGCTTCTGGCGGCTGGAACGCTTTGGCTGTTCTAGCGGTTGCCGATCATGGAAACCTTCTTCATGCACCGGATATGTACATGGAAAAAATTGCAGTTGGCCCAGAAGCGGTTGGCTTGATTGATATCAATGCTTCGGTATTGGACAACCTTAAAGCTGTTGCCAAAGCGAAAAATAAGGATATTCAAGATGTCGTTGCGACGGTATTGAACCGTCCGCGCCACGAGCACATCATTGCCCAGCTTCGTGAAGCAGGCGCAAGGATTAAGCTGATTAATGATGGTGACGTCGCTGGTGCCATCAATACAGCATTCGACGATACCGGTGTCGATATCCTGTTTGGCTCTGGCGGTGCACCAGAGGGCGTTATTTCGGCGGTGGCGCTGAAATGCCTCGGCGGCGAAATCATGGGTAAACTTCTGCCGCAAAACGATGCCGAGCTTGAGCGCTGCATTAAAATGGGCTTAGATGTTAACCGTGTGCTCCGCATGGAGGATCTCGTCAAGGGTGACGACGCCATTTTTACTGCAACCGGCGTAACGGACGGCGAATTATTGCGCGGTGTTCAATTCAAAGGATCACATGCATCGACACACTCGATTGTTATGCGTGCCAAATCCGGCACCGTTCGCTTCATTGAAGGCCGTCACAGCTTGAAAAAGAAGCCAAATCTAGTTATTAAATAAAGATAGATATAAAGGGGGATTAGCCGACGGCTAGTCCCCCAAACTCCTACAACTCCAAGAGGAATCCTTCCGGGAAAAATTTCCAACTGAAGATCGAAAAAAATCTAGTTGATTATTTTTTTATATAGGGGGTAAAATAGATATTGTTTTTTATTGTTTTCTGCAAATCTATTCATTTCAATTCTACTTCTATTTCAATTCCTCTATTCTCTTAATTACCTATTGACTTTTCTTTACAAAAAGAAAGAGCGGATTCGAAGGAAAAATTTTAAAGTGTGGTGTACTAATGGACTTAACAATTTCTAGTTTAGAAAATATGAAGCTGAAGGAGCTTTATGAGCTTGCGCGCGAATATAAAGTGACCTATTACAGCAAATTAACAAAAAAAGAATTAATATTTGCGATTTTAAAATCCCGTGCCGAGCAGCAGGGCTATTTCTTCATGGAAGGCGTACTCGAAATCATTCAGTCGGAAGGTTTTGGTTTCTTACGTCCGATTAACTATTCGCCAAGTTCAGAGGATATTTATATTTCCGCCTCACAAATCCGCCGTTTTGACCTGCGCAACGGGGACAAGGTTTCTGGTAAGGTTCGTCCGCCAAAGGAAAATGAACGCTATTACGGCTTATTGCATGTGGAAGCGGTAAATGGCGAAGATCCAGAATCGGCGAAAGAACGTGTCTATTTCCCTGCGTTAACACCATTGTATCCAGATCGACAAATGAAGTTGGAAACGACTCAAAAGCATCTTTCAACAAGAATTATGGATGTTGTCGCACCGGTTGGTTTTGGCCAAAGGGGTCTGATTGTCGCACCTCCTAAAGCAGGTAAAACGATGCTGTTAAAAGAAATTGCTAACAGCATTACGACGAACCATCCTGATGTGGAATTAATCGTGCTATTGATTGATGAGCGTCCGGAAGAGGTTACCGATATCGAGCGTTCTGTTGCGGGTGATGTCGTCAGCTCAACGTTTGATGAAGTACCGGAAAATCATATTAAGGTCGCGGAGCTTGTGCTTGACCGTGCGATGCGTTTAGTAGAGCACAAACGTGATGTCGTGATTTTGATGGATAGTATTACACGTCTGGCACGTGCTTATAACCTCGTGATTCCGCCAAGCGGACGTACTTTGTCTGGTGGTATTGACCCAGCAGCGTTCCACCGTCCGAAGCGATTCTTCGGCGCGGCCCGTAATATTGAAGAGGGCGGCAGTTTGACGATTCTTGCTACGGCTCTTGTGGATACAGGTTCCCGTATGGATGATGTCATTTATGAGGAATTTAAAGGGACAGGCAATATGGAGCTGCATCTTGACCGTCAGCTTGCTGAGCGCCGTATTTTCCCTGCGCTTGATATCCGCCGTTCTGGAACGCGTAAGGAAGAATTGCTTATTCCGAAGGATCATCTTGATAAATTATGGGCGATTCGTAAGTCGATGTCCGATTCCCCGGATTTTGCGGAACGCTTCTTGAAAAAATTAAGACAGACAAAATCGAACGAAGAGTTCTTCGCGCAGCTGAATGAGGAACTGAAGTCACGCCGTTCCTAGTCTGAATAGAGGGGCTAGCCTGGTTTAGTCACTGGCTAGAGTTCCTTTTTCAAAAAAATCCCAACTTGCAAAAGTGGGGTACCCTTGTTATAATGGGTCCAGTGTGTTTTTAGTATTTCATGCTTGTTTTTCAGACAGGCATTTATATAACTCTGTTTCGAAAGATTCAGGGCGGAAGGAGATGAAAAGAATGAAAGCAGGAATTCATCCAAATTATAAAACAGTAACGGTGACATGCGCATGTGGTAACACATTTGAAACTGGTTCTGTTAAGAAAGAAATTCGCGTTGAAACTTGTTCAGAATGTCATCCATTCTATACTGGACGTCAAAAATTCGCTGAAGCTGGCGGACGTGTTGACCGTTTCAACAAAAAATACGGAATTAAGACTCAACAGCAATAATAATCGCCCAGAACAGGCAAGAGGAAACATTGACTTGCCTGTTTTTTATTTGAAAAAATTAACGTTTTTTACTATAAATAAGTTCTTGAATCAGGGTTCGTTTAGTGGAAGGAGACGCCGTTTATGTATTTAATGAAGCAAAGCGGATGGGTTGAGGTTATCTGCGGCAGTATGTTTTCTGGGAAGTCGGAGGAATTGATTCGTCGGGTTCGGCGGGCTCAATTTGCCAAACAAAAAATAGCTGTGTTTAAACCAAAAATTGATAATCGCTACAGTGAACAATCTGTGGTATCCCATAATGGCTCTTCTTTTCATGCGAAGCCCATTTCCCATTCGATCGAGATTCTTCATCATGTTGAAGCGGATATGGACATTATCGCGATAGATGAGGTTCAGTTTTTTGATGAAGGTATTGTACGCGTTGTGCAGCAGCTGGCTGACAGCGGCCACCGCGTTGTTTGCGCCGGTCTTGACATGGATTTCCGCGGCGAGCCGTTCGGGCAGATGCCAGAGTTGATGGCAATTGCGGAAACAGTGACAAAGCTTCAGGCTGTTTGTACGGTTTGTGGTTCACCTTCGAGCAGGACGCAGCGCCTGATTGACGGACGTCCTGCCTCATATCATGACCCGATAATCTTAGTGGGTGCGTCAGAAGCGTACGAGCCTCGCTGCCGTCACCATCATGAAGTGCCAAAAACAGCATCCTACCGCTCGGTTGTTGAGCAGGAAGTTTAGTTTGATACATAACTGTCTGGGAAGATTCTCGGGCAGTTTTTTGTGGTGTAAGATAAACTTAAGTCTGGAAAGAATTCACTTGTTCAGTCAATCAGAATACCGGGCATGATAGTACTGGGAGGTGTTTTATGCTGAAAAAGTGGATGTTTCTCTCAGTATTAATGCTTTTCACGTTGAGCGGCTGTCAGAGTAATCGCGATGATGACGCCAACAATTCTGCTTTTGACCTGCGAAAAGACAAAACAACTCCTAATTTTATGTCGAATCGTAATAATGGAGTCGAGCGCGATGTTGTGGAAGATGACATTACCGATCGAAATCCCAACTTTCTTAACCTAAACAGGTCGGGAGATCGAGCGGAATATGACGGCATAAATAATGGCAGTGATGTCGACAAGGCTAAAAAGGTTGTTAACGGAACGGACGAGTTTGTCATCGATTCCGTTTGGATGAATGGCGACCGAATGTGGGTGTCTGCTTATAAAAAAGGTATGCTCACAGACAGAGAAAGAATCGACGCCGAAGCGCGCCTCCATCGCAAGCTTGTTCAGGCCTTACCGCGTTACAATATTGAAGTTCGAGTGAAGGAAGATAGAAGATAACATGCTCTGTTTACAGGGCATGTTTTTTTTGTATGGAAAAATTGGTTTTGACGGAGGTTAATGCCTATACTATAATTAGAATGTTATGGACTAAAACTCGAGGTGAATAACTTGTTTGATCGTCTTCAATCCGTTGAAGATCGCTATGAAAGATTAAATGAACTTTTAAGCGATCCGGAAATTATTAATGATTCAAAAAAACTACGTGAATATTCAAAAGAACAATCTGACATACAAGAAACTGTGCAAACGTACCGCCAATACAAAGAGGCTCGCGAACAGCTTCAGGACGCAAAGGTAATGCTTGATGACAAGCTTGATGCCGACATGCGTGAAATGGTGAAGGAAGAAGTTAGTGAGCTTGAAGCCCAAATCGAAGAATTAGAAGCAAAAATGAAGATTCTTCTTATTCCGAAGGACCCGAACGATGATAAAAACGTTATCTTCGAAATCCGCGGTGCAGCTGGCGGAGATGAGGCAGCGTTGTTTGCGGGTTCGCTTTATCGTATGTATAGCCGTTATGCAGAAGCGCAGGGCTGGAAGACAGATTTGATTGATGCCAACCCAACAGGTCTTGGCGGCTACAAAGAAATCAGCTTTATGATTAATGGTACGGGTGCTTACTCCAAATTGAAATTTGAAAATGGTGCGCATCGTGTGCAACGTGTTCCGGAAACGGAATCAGGCGGACGCATTCATACTTCAACCGCAACGGTTGTTTGTTTGCCGGAAGCAGAAGAAGTGGAGATTGAAATCCACGATAAAGATATTCGTTTTGATGCGTTTGCCTCCAGCGGCGCTGGCGGACAGTCCGTTAATACAACGATGTCAGCCGTTCGTTTAACGCACATTCCAACGGGAATCGTGGTATCGTGTCAGGATGAGAAATCTCAGCATAAAAACAAAGACAAAGCGATGAAGGTATTACGTGCACGTGTGTACGATAAGTTCCAACAGGAAGCGCAAGCGGAATATGATCAAGTGCGTAAATCTGCGGTTGGTACGGGCGACCGTTCTGAGCGGATTCGTACCTACAACTTCCCGCAAAACCGCGTGACGGACCACCGCATTGGTTTAACGATTCAGAAGCTCGACCAAATATTAGAAGGCAAGCTTGATGAAATCATCGATGCGTTGATTATGGATGATCAAGCGAAAAGATTGGAAGAGGCCTCCAATGAGTAAAAAAGTATTTGAAGCTCTTAAATGGGCTTCTTCTTTTTTAATAAAAGCCAATCGGGATGAGAATGCAGGGGAATTGCTGCTGAGACATTTCACGGGGATGTCGCGGTCGCAGTTGTTTGCTAGTATGCATGACGTTTTAGAGCAGGAAGTTTTGACCCGCTTTGAGAAAGCCGTTCAGGAGCATATCGAAGGTGTACCGATTCAGTATATCATCGGTTCCGAAGAGTTTTATGGTCGGACGTTCCTAGTGAATGAAGAGGTGTTGATTCCGAGGCCGGAAACGGAGGAACTTGTTCATGGAACGCTGGAGAGAATCGAGCGGATGTTCCAGGGGCAAACCGAAATTAAGCTTGTTGATATCGGCACCGGCAGCGGAGCGATTGCGATTAGCTTGAAGCTGGAACAGCCAAACTTAAAGGTATTTGCGTCTGATATTGCGGAAGAATCCTTGAAAGTCGCAAAAGAAAACGCCCGCCTGTTAAACGCGGAAGTCGAATTCGTTCAAGGGGATTTGTTAAAGCCTTTTATTGGCGGCACGTTTGATGTCGTGATTTCCAATCCGCCCTATATTCCGACGGGCGATATCGTGACGATGTCCGAGGTGGTCACGGAGCATGAACCGCACCGGGCTTTGTTTGCCGGCGAGGATGGACTTGATTTTTATCGCCGATTCATGCACGAGCTGCCTGAGGTACTCGCGCCGCGCGCGTTGGTATGTTTCGAAATTGGGGCCGGTCAGGGCGAAGCGGTAGCGGAGCTTTTTCAAAAGGCCTTTGAAGAAGTTAAGGTTGAAATTGTGAATGATATAAACGGCAAGGACCGGATGGTGTTTGCGGAAATTGGCTTCGGAGAGTAGGGCTCCGGGGTCTTTTTTACTATATTAAAATTTACTAGTTTAAGATTCTTGGTTTCTGTCCACAATGAGGATAACGAAGGGACGGTGCTGAGAGTGAGAAGCAAAATGGTGGTTTGGGCTTACTTAGTGGTTTTATCATTGGGAACAATGTTGAATTTATATATGCCGAAGACGGAAGCTGCACAGAAGGAATCGATTGTAATTCCAGGGGAAGCGATTCGCCTCCGCATCTTAGCGAATAGTGATTTTGAGAAGGATCAGGCGATTAAGCGGAAGGTGCGCGACGCGGTGAATGCGCAGATTACCCTTTGGGTGCAGGATTTAACGTCGATGGAAAAAGCAAGAACGGTTATCAACGCGAAGCTGCCAGAGATTCAAGCGATTGCGGAGAAGGTTGTCGCGGAGCAGGGTTCAGACCAGTCGGTGAAAGTGGAATTTGGCAAGGTTCAGTTCCCGACAAAGCTCTACGGTCAGTTTTTATATCCTGCGGGAGAATATCAAGCGATTTTGATTACGTTAGGTAAAGGTGAAGGAGCGAATTGGTGGTGCGTGTTGTACCCGCCGTTATGCTTTCTGGATTTTTCAAATGGGGTTGCGGTAAGCAAGGGTTTTGATGAGAAAGAAAAGGTAGAAGCGCAAACGGTTACTGATGTGGAAGTGGAATCGGTAACGGAAAAAGCAGCAAAAGTGAAAGTCGATTCAGAAGTTACAACGGTAAAGAAACACGTAGCAACCGATCGACCTGTTAGAAAACAAGTAAAAGTGAAAGAGACTGTGGATAAATCAGCAAACGTTGTGGAAAATTACGCTTTAGCGAAGCAGGAAAAAGAATTTGCTGAACAAGCTGTTGAAGAGCCTGTGTATGAAAGAGATTTGGCTGAACAAGCTGTTGAAGAGCCTGTACAGGAAAAAGAAACACACAAAAAACCAGTGTACACAGCAGAGGACGAACAACCAGTAAAAGTGAAATTCTTCGTCGTTGAGATGTGGGAAAAGCTATTTGATTAAACTGCCAGTTCCAAAAATGGGACTGGTTTTTTTAATAGATTTGCTGGTTCTATTTTTTCTACCTTTTTAATATTCATAGAGTAGGAAATCATTAAAAGAGGTGGATAGGGATGGCAACATTCATTCGCAAGGCTGGTAAAGAGGACCTCGGTAAGTTGAGAGAGTTTTTGGAGAGGGCGAATCTTGGGACGGATGGAGTAAATGAGGAATCGATGGGTTGCTTTTTATTGCTAGAAGACGAGGAGGGCGCGCTTCAGGGCACGCTTGGCATGGAGGCTTACACGAATTTCGGTATGCTGCGCTCGCTGGTTGTTACGCCTGGACAAGCACAAAAGGAAATTTTCGTTTTGTTTGATCAGATGGTGCAATTGGCGAAAGAAAAAGGAATGCAAAGTCTATTTTTGGCAACAAATAAGAGTGCGACCTTGCCGTTTTTTGAATTAATGGGCTTTCAGAGAATCGGGCGGGGCGATTTGCCAGAGGAATTTTACGGCTCAAAACATATTCGACACGTTTTAAATGTGGATAACTCGTTATTTTTAAAATTTTCTTTATAGTTGTGGATATATCCACAAAGTTATCCACTATTTTCGGAAACTTATACACAATTTGTGGATAAAACTTGTATTTATCCACTCCTTCTTTTATACTTTCAAACGTACTAGGTGAAAAATATGAGTCTAATCGCCGTTTTTCGTCAAATTTCGATAAAAGACTCGTTTCTGATAAAGGTGGATAATGATGAATACGAAGGTTTGGAAAGTGGATAAGTTTGTGGATATCTTTGAAAGTAATCCACATATTGTGGATGCAGCGAATTTTTTACGGGAAAATGAAGTGGTGGCCTTGCCGACGGAGACGGTTTATGGCTTAGGGGGCAACGCCGAAAGTGATGAAGCGGTGGCGAAAATTTTTGCCGCAAAGGGCAGGCCTGGGGATAATCCGTTAATTATTCACATTGCGGATCGGGAACACCTTAATAGATTTGTGAAGGAGATTCCTCTGACGGCAGAGCGGTTAATGGATGCGTTTTGGCCGGGGCCGCTGACGATTATTTTTAAAAAGAAGGAAGGCGTTCTGTCGGAAAAGGCTACGGCAGGCCTAGGGACTGTGGCGGTAAGGATGCCGGATCATCCGGTGGCCCTGGCGCTGCTCCGTGCTTGCGAGTTGCCGATTGCGGCGCCCAGTGCAAACAGCTCTGGAAAGCCAAGCCCAACGAGTGCTGAGCATGTTCTCGATGATTTAAACGGGAAAATTGCCGGCGTGGTTGATGGAGGGGCGACAGGAGTTGGGGTTGAATCAACGGTGGTCGATTGTACGGATGGTATTCCAGTCATTTTGCGACCGGGCGGGGTGACGAGAGAGCAGCTTGCGGCAGTGATTGGCGAGGTGCAGGTGGATCCAGCTTTGATGGATGGGGCTGAGCGGCCAAAATCGCCGGGAATGAAATACAAGCATTACGCACCCAATGCCCCACTTTATTTGGTGTCAGGCACCAGCGAATTTTTTCAACGGATAGTGGAGGAAAAGGAGCGGGAAGGGCTTAAGGTCGGAGTGTTGACGACGGAAGAGTGTGAGGATCTGTTTGATGCGGATGTCGTGCTCGCTTGTGGACGAAGAGCGGAGCTGGAGACGGTTGCGGCGTCCCTGTATGATACGCTGCGCCGCTTTAATCAAATGAAGGTCGATATTATTTTCAGCGAGATGTTCCCGAATGAGGGCGTGGGACATGCGATCATGAACCGCCTTTTGAAGGCTGCTGGGAATAAAATAATTAGTGAATAGACTGACTGGCGCAATTAAAACATCTTGTCCTGCTATTGTGGGATTGGGTGTTTTTTTGTTGGCTAATATTTTTGATATTCCTGTTTCCTACGTGACCTAAAATAAAGATTTGCTCCCTGTTCGGTCACATAGCGGGGCTTTACGTTACCCAATACGCTGCTCCGGGCAAAGTTGGGTCGCGTAGACGGGCTCTACGTTACCCGATACGCTGCTCCGGGCAAAGCAGGGTCACGTAGCCGAGCACTACGTTACCCGATACGCTGCTCCGGGCAAAGTAGGGTCACGTAGCCGCGCTCTAAGTTACCCAACCAGGTGAGCCGGGCTGAGTTTGGTCACATAACCCTCTGAATATCCTTCTGCTCTCTGTTACTGACATCATTTTGAAATACTTTAGGGGAATTCCCAAGTGGGAGATTCCGTATAATTAAGGGGGGCGCCCAAATCGAGCCAAGCATCCAAATCGACCTCATGACTTCTAAAACATTTTGGACGTGCATATGCTGAAATAGTTAGTCCAAGGGGGCGAAGACAGATGTCGGAGATGTTCGGAGAAATCGTGACACTACTATTAATGGCATTTGCACTAGGTATGGATGCCTTTTCGGTCGCGCTCGGCATGGGGATGCACAAACTGCGGCTCAAAAAAATAATTGAAATTGGCATAACAATCGGCTTATTCCATGTATGGATGCCGCTTTTAGGCCTGGTTGCAGGGAAATTTTTATCAGCTAAATTTGGAGCCTTTGCCACCTTTATTGGCGGCTTACTTTTAATCATATTAGGCGCGCAAATGATATGGGCAAGCCTTAAAAAGGGTGAGGAAAGGGCTATGACGCCTGTAGGGTTTGGCCTACTCCTATTCGCGTTAAGTGTCAGTCTCGACAGCTTTTCTGTCGGCCTATCCTTAGGTATCTACGGCGCCAAGACGATTTTGGTGATATTATGCTTTGGAATTGTTGCCACCGTGCAAACATGGGCGGGACTGCTGCTCGGAAGAAAGGTCCGCGGCTGGATGGGGGCCTATAGCGAGGCGCTTGGCGGTGCAATATTACTGGCTTTTGGCTTAAAATTGCTCGTGTCATTTTGGTAATTTTTCTAAAAATTATCAGGTTTGCCTTCTCGATATGATAGAATTATAGAATATATGAATCTATTAAGTTTAGAGGAGGGGCAGCAGGTGCAGCCCAAAAAATTTGTATGGCTCTGATCGTAATCTCTTATTCATTAGTTCCGGTACTAGCACCAGCCGAAACGGCCTCAGAAATCCATTTATTCGAAAAAGTAACCGACCAAACGATGGTCATTTAAGGGAAAACGATTGAAAGTGCAAACGTGTCAGTGGATAACAATGTTAACGGTGTCAGGCACCAGTAATCATAAATGGACGTTTGGCATGGTTTGAATGGTGGGGATTTGTTTTATAATAGGAGGAAGGGGGCGTTTATGGTGCAGCGCATTTTGTTTGTTTGTACGGGGAATACGTGCCGAAGTCCGATGGCGGAAGTGATATTAAGAAATAAGAAGGTCAATGGGATTGAAGTCAGGTCCGCGGGAATTTACGCGGCCCATGGCAGTGAGGCGTCGGCGCATGCGAAACAGGTGTTAGATAACAACAAGCTGGAGCATGACCACCGTTCTACATTATTAACGAAAAAAGAGGTAGATTGGGCGGAATTGATTTTAACGATGACCTCTATCCACAAATTTGCCATCCAGCAGCAATATCCTCATTCGCTCGATAAGGTGTTTACGCTGAAAGAATATACCGGGGAATCATTCGATCATGATGTCAGCGATCCATACGGTGGCAGTTATGCCGTATACGAACAAACCTATTATGAACTGGAAAAATTAATCGATAAAACAATTGAAAAAATAAAATCTTAAGCAAGCTCTCTTCGAAAGAGGGCTTTTTTCCTTTATATTTTTCAGGCGGTATGTCAAAATTAAAAGAAGATGAGTTGATTTTCTAGGAGGGTTTTTAAGTGAAAGTAGCATTAGCATCGGATCATGGCGGGATTAATATTCGGAAGGAAATTGCCCATTTGCTTGATGAATTAAAAATAGAATATGTGGATTTTGGCTGTGAGTGTGAAACATCTGTTGATTATCCGGATTATGCGCTCCCTGTTGCCGAAAAGGTCGCTAGCGGCGAGTTTGACAGAGGGATCCTGATCTGTGGAACGGGAATTGGCATGAGTATTGCCGCGAACAAGGTAAAAGGAGTCCGCTGTGCTCTTGTACATGACACGTTCAGTGCGAAAGCAACACGGGCACATAATGATTCCAATATGCTTGCGATGGGTGAACGTGTTATTGGTCCAGGACTTGCCCGAGATATTGCGCAAATTTGGCTTACGGGTGAATTTGAAGGCGGACGCCATGCTGGTCGTGTCGGTAAAATCACGGAATACGAAAATAAGCATCTGTAAGGTAAAAACTTTTTTTCCAGAAAGGTCGAGGTGTCGATGATTCAAGAATGGGAAAAAGAACTTGAAACCATTTTATCCGAATTTAAAGAGATTGCGTCGTTGAAACCGGGAGAGCTGCTGGTAGTTGGCTGCAGCACGAGTGAGGTTATCGGCGAGCGCATCGGGACGGCTGGTACCTTTGACGTCGCCGCGATGATTTTTCGCAGTTTAAAAAAACTTCAGGCGGACACGGGTATCGAGTTGGCGTTCCAATGCTGCGAACATCTTAATCGGGCCTTGGTTGTGGAACGTTCAGTGGCCGAAGAGCGCCGTTATGATGAGGTTTCCGTTGTTCCTGCTCGTACGGCAGGCGGGGCAATGGCCACTTATGCTTTCGAAAGCATGGACAATGCGGTTGTCGTGGAGTTCGTAAAGGCGGAGGCGGGAATTGACATTGGCCATACGTTAATGGGGATGCACTTGAAACATGTCGCTGTACCGGTGCGAGTGAAGCAGAAAAGCGTTGGACATGCCCACGTTACGCTGGCGAAAACTCGGCCGAAGCTAATTGGCGGAGCTAGAGCGGTATATGAGCGAAAAGACGAAAATTCGAGTTGTTCTTAAGTTTAATGTTCGTAATTTGAACTTGAACAAATAGAAAAACAGAATTTTCTTTCGGTATTTTATTGAAAAAACGAAAAATGTTTCCCTTTTATTTTGCTTGGGTTTCGTGTTAAAATAAAAAAGGAATTTTCGAAATAGTCCATAGTTTTTTACATACAAGGGGGATAATCATGAAGCATTTGTCTCAAGCCGACGAACAGGTATTTCAAGCGATTCAAAAAGAACTTGGCCGTCAACGTTCTAAAATCGAATTAATTGCCTCAGAAAACTTTGTAAGTGAAGCCGTAATGGAGGCACAAGGGTCAGTTTTAACGAACAAATATGCAGAAGGCTATCCAGCTCGCCGCTACTATGGCGGTTGTGAATATGTTGATATCGTCGAAGATCTTGCCCGCGACCGTGCGAAGCAAATTTTTGGAGCAGAATATGTCAATGTTCAGCCTCATTCCGGAGCACAAGCCAACATGGCGGTTTACTTCACCATCTTAGAGCAAGGCGACACAGTGCTTGGCATGAATTTATCCCACGGCGGCCACTTAACACACGGCAGCCCAGTTAACTTTAGTGGTATTCAATATAATTTCGTTGAATACGGTGTTGATGAAACAACACACCGCATCAATTATGATGACGTTCGTGCGAAAGCGTTAGAGCATAAGCCAAAGCTCATTGTTGCTGGTGCCAGCGCCTACCCGCGCGCCATCGATTTTGCGAAGTTCCGTGAAATTGCCGATGAAGTCGGCGCTTACTTAATGGTGGATATGGCGCACATCGCTGGTCTTGTTGCAGCAGGTCTGCACCAAAATCCAGTGCCATACGCAGATTTCGTGACTACAACTACACATAAAACATTACGCGGTCCTCGCGGAGGAATGATTCTTTGCAAAGAGGAATTCGGCAAAAAGATTGATAAATCTATTTTCCCTGGCATCCAGGGCGGTCCGCTTATGCACGTAATCGCAGCAAAAGCCGTTGCTTTTGGCGAAGCACTGGAGGACAGCTTCAAAGAGTATGCTGGAAACATTATCGCCAATGCCCAGCGCTTAGCTGACAGCCTTGTAAAAGAAGGCTTAACTTTAGTATCCGGCGGTACTGACAACCACTTATTGTTAGTGGATGTGACAAGCCTAGGTTTAACAGGAAAAGTGGCTGAAAAAGTATTGGACGAAATCGGTATCACCGTTAATAAAAACACGATTCCATTCGATCAGAATAGCCCGTTTGTGACAAGTGGTGTTCGTATTGGAACAGCAGCAGTTACTTCTCGCGGCTTTGGTTTAGCGGATATGGACGAGATTGCTTCGATCATTGCCTTCACTTTGAAAAATCATGAGGATGAAGCAACGCTTGCAGAAGCGCGCGGACGCGTTGAAGCCTTAACTAGCAAATTTACATTATATCCAGAATATTAAACAGCAGAGAATCGGCCTAACTATGTTCAAGTTAGGTCGATTTTTTTTGAATAATCAAACTGTTGCTCAATGGTTTTTTTTTCTGTAAAATGAGACGAAGTTAATTTTAATAAAGGGGCGATTATTGTGGCAAAGGTATACGTCTTCGACCATCCACTTATTCAGCATAAGCTTACTTACATACGTGATAAACATACGGGAACAAAGGAATTCCGTGAATTGGTTGACGAAGTGGCAACATTGATGGCGTTTGAAATCACAAGGGATATGCCGCTTGAAGATATCGAAATTGAAACACCAGTATGCAAGACGAATTCAAAGGTTTTGTCAGGGAAAAAATTAGGCTTGGTGCCGATTTTACGTGCAGGCATCGGCATGGTCGATGGCATGTTGAAATGTATTCCAGCAGCGAAGGTGGGCCATGTCGGCTTATACCGTGACCCGGAAACATTGAAGCCTGTGGAATACTATGTGAAGCTTCCGAGCGACGTTGAAGAACGTGATTTCATTGTTGTTGATCCGATGCTGGCAACAGGTGGTTCTGCGATTGATGCGATCCATGCCTTGAAAAAACGCGGCGCTAAGAACATCAAATTTATGTGTTTGATTGCCGCTCCTGAAGGCGTAGAGGCGGTAAAAACAGAACATCCAGATGTTGATATTTATATCGCTGCCTTGGATGAGAAATTAAACGACCACGGGTACATCGTCCCAGGTCTTGGCGATGCCGGTGACCGGTTGTTTGGAACAAAATAAGGTTTTGAAAAAGTCGAGTGGACCTAGGTCTGCTCGGCTTATTTGTTTTCATTGCCCGAGGAAGTTCACTTTTGATGAGTAGGGTAAATGCAGGGGTATTTCATTGCTCGAGAGAGCCTATATTTTGGGGAAAACGTAAATGGATCACCCTTCATTTGCCCATAAGAGCTTGCTTAAATAGTTTTAAGGCAATGAGCATTACATATATAACTCGCAAACCCCAATTGTAACCACGTTTTACCAATAGGAATTTTAATGAGCCTGGCCGCATACTTTCCCCGCCCAAGGAAAACGATATGAAAAAAGGGGAAATTTTCATATGAGACTTCTACTCGCATTGCTTCTTGCCCTGCAAATTCCGGCATCGGCACCGGCTTTTCAACCTTCAAAAATCCTAATTCATCCTCCCATTCCAAAAACAACAACGGTTGCAATAGTTGTGTTGGACAAACCGCAATCCGAGCAAGAAATCAAAATGCTCCTTCAGCCATATAAAGATGTAAAGTTACGGCGTGTGTTCCATGAAGCTATCAATGGTTTTTCCATCGAGGCCAATCCAGAAACAATTGCCCAGCTCGCCAAGCACAAACCAATCGTAAATGTCTCGCCCATCCATCAATACCAGGCCGAGACAGAGGAAAGTGTGAAAATTATCGGCGGGGAAGAGGTTCGCAGATATTTTGACACACAAAACGAACGGCTGACTGGGAGGGGAATCAAAGTGGGCGTCATCGATACAGGTGTGGATTACACTCACCCTGACCTGCAGCGGAATTATGCCGGCGGCCACGACCTCGTTGACAACGACCGTGACCCGATGGAGACGAAAGCCTTAGGCAGAGCAACCATCCATGGCACCCATGTTGCCGGCATCATTGCCGCCAATGGAAAAATAAAAGGCGTCGCGCCTGAAGCGAAAATTCTCGCCTACCGCGCACTTGGCCCTGGCGGGGGCGGGACAACGGAGCAGGTGCTCGCCGCCATTGAGCAGGCGATCAAAGACAAAGTGGATATTGTGAATCTTTCGCTTGGGAATGATATCAATGGTCCTGACCTGCCAATTAGTCTCGCTCTTAACCGAGCAGTTGATAAAGGGATTGTTGCTGTAGCGGCTTCCGGCAACTCGGGACCGGATGTGTGGACGGTCGGTTCACCGGGGACGGCCTCAAAAGCGATCTCTGTTGGTGCCTCGACACCAACGATGAAAATTCCAAAGCTATTAATAGAAGGAAGTTGGGCTAAATTTCGGATTCAGCCGCTTGAAGGCTCGGGTCAATGGGATCTCGACCGCTCGACCGACCTAGTCGACGGCGGCATCGGACGACCGCAAGATCTAAAAAACGTCACAGGCAAAATTGCCCTCATCCAGAGGGGAACCTTAACGTTCACGGAAAAAGCAGAAAATGCCCGAAAGGCGGGCGCAAGAGCTGTGCTAATCTACAATAATATGAGCGGAAACTTCATGGGAAACCTGGAATCTGAGCTGACCCTCCCGGTCGGAGCACTCACGAAGTGTGACGGAGTCTTTTTGAAAAAAGAATTAAGTAAGCGAAGTATCATGGCACGCCTAGAGGTTACCGAGGAAGTGGATCGTCTTGCGGATTTTAGTTCACGGGGACCGGTGACGGGGACGTGGGAGATTAAGCCGGATATTGTGGCGCCAGGGGTGGCGATTAATTCGACGATTCCGGGCGGATACCTGAGTTTGCAGGGGACGAGTATGGCGGCGCCGCATGTGGCCGGGGCTTGTGCGTTGATTAAGCAGGCGCACCCGGATTGGACGCCGGAGCAAATTAAGGCTGCTTTGATGAACACGGCTAAGCCGTTAAAGAAGGCCGACGATCTCTATCGCACGTATGAACAAGGAGCGGGCCGGATTCAGGTTGATGAAGCGGTTAAGGCGGAATCACTTGTAACCCCTGGCTCTATCCATTTTGGAAAATTTACAGACAATCATGACCAGCATAAGACCTTTTTACACATTGAAAATACAAGTAATCACGCCACTCGCTACACCTTCGACATTCCACACCAAGTTGACGGACTCAGCTGGAGGTTCCCGCTTGCGTTTACACTTGAGCCAAAGGAGACAAAGGATATCACGGTGGAGCTAATGGTTGACCCCGTCCTTTTCAAAGGAAAGGTCCAGGATGGTTATTTGAGTTTGCACGCTGGGGCAGACACCGTTCAAATTCCGTATCTTTATGTGCTGGAGGAACCTAATTATCCGCGGGTCATGGGATTTGATTTTGTCGTCGGCGACAAACCGGGGCAGTATCGGTATGAGGTGTATTTGCCAGGCGGAGCGGAGGAATTTGGGATTGCCCTTTTTAACCCGGAGGATTATCGGTTTGTGGGATTCCTTGATTCGGGCTTTAATCTCAAAAAGGGGCAGATTCAAAAAGACCTCGCTAGCGAGCTGCTGCCACCAAAAGGAACCTATATTGCTAAAGTATTTGCGAAAAAGGCAGGCCGGGAGGATTTTATTGAGGCGATGATTACAATAGCAAACTAAGATTATTTCCCGAACTTTCTGAAAACATTGTTCACAAAATAGACACAAAAGGGTCAAAAAATCTTCATTATTTGCAATACAATTAAAGTGATATAAATCACATCTGGATGGAAGAATTTTTGGGAAATTGTTTGTGGCATATTTCACGTAAATTCATTGACATTGACAAGTCGCTATTGTATGCTAACAAAGGGTGTAAATGATAGGGTTTTCACAATATTGATACATTTTTTTTGTGTATTAAATTGCCTCTTACCCGCTTGACATTCTCTTGGAGAGAGGATCGATAGTATGCGTCAAAATAACCGCAACCCATTTCAAGCAATGGCTTTGATGTCCGCAATTGTCTCCCAGTTAGTCGGTTCCATTCTCATAGGTATATTTGCAGGAAGATGGCTGGATCGACATTGGGGTACCGAGCCAATTTTCTTAATAGTCGGATTGTTGATTGGACTTGCAGCAGGAACCTATTCCATGCTTCTTTCAATCCGCCATTTTTATTCAGGAGAAAAATAACGATGCCAGATTTTCGAAAGATGTACAACAGGCAAAAGAAATGGATTTTTTACTTGTTGTCCATTTATGTTCTTGGCTGGGGTTTTACCGATTACAAAACAATGTTTTTAGGACTGATTCTTGGGACTGTGTTCAGCTTCCTGAATCTTTGGTTATTGGTGCGGAAAACTGAAAAGTTCGATAAGGCTATTTCAGAAGGGAAAAAAGTACGCTCTCTAGGGTCGCTGCAAAGAATGGCGACAGCTGGAATCGCAGGCGTCATCGCTTTACGATACCCTGAGTATTTCCACATCATTGGTGTAGTGATAGGACTAATGACATCCTATATTGTCATTATGATAGATTATTTTTACCATGCATTGCATGTACATAAATGAATGGGAAGCGAGGTGAGTTTATATGCATCATGGAGCTCCTGAGTTTGAATTTATGGGTCTATGGTTTAATGGTGCTAATATCCTGATGATTACAGTTGCAAGTTTAGTTGTTTTTCTTATTGCCGTGCTTTCTACCCGCAGGCTTGCAATGAAACCAACAGGAATGCAGAACTTTTTAGAATGGGTGCTTGACTTTGTCAAAAGCATCATCAACAGCACGATGGATTGGAAGGAAGGCGGCAGATTCCACGTCCTAGGGCTAACGCTAATTATGTATATTTTTGTATCCAATATGCTAGGTTTGCCATTTTCAGTCGTCATTGATGAAAAGTTATGGTGGAAATCGCCAACTGCAGATCCAGTCATTACCTTGACTTTGGCCTGTTTGGTGGTGGGATTATCCCATTATTACGGCGTCAAGTTAAAAGGCGCAAAGGGATATGGAGAAGGCTTCTTCCAGCCAATGAAATTCTTATTCCCGTTGAAAATCATTGAGGAATTTGCAAACACTTTAACACTTGGTCTGCGTCTTTACGGAAACATCTATGCCGGTGAATTATTACTTTCACTATTGGCAGCAGGATTAGCCCATCAAGGTATCGCCGGTATGATAGCAGCAGTACCGTTGACACTTGTATGGCAAGGTTTCTCTGTTTTCGTCGGCAGTATCCAGGCTTACATCTTCACTATGTTAACGATGGTTTATCTGTCTCATAAAGTCAGCCATGACCATTAATATATTTAAACAAATAAACTTATTCATACACTTTTAAGGAGGAACAAAATAATGAATCTTATAGCAGCAGCAATCGCAATTGGTTTAGCAGCAGTAGGTGCCGGTATCGGTAACGGTCTAATCGTAGGACGTACAGTAGAAGGTATCGCTCGTCAGCCACACGCTCGTGGTCTATTACAAACAACTATGTTCATCGGGGTAGCGTTAGTTGAAGCCCTTCCGATCATCGGTGTTGTAATTGCGTTCATGGTATTGAACCGATAAAATGACAAAAACTCCAGATGGCGAAGCGCGTAAAAACTTCGCCATTCCTTTATGTCTGTTATTTTTATAAGGTTGTTTTACTATCGCTTAAGCGACTCTTGAAAGGAGTGAACCCGGGGTGTTAACGAACAGTCTAGTATTGGGGGCTGCAGCGGAAGCTGGCCACCATGTAAATTATGGAGATATCATTTTCCAACTTATAATGTTCATCGTTTTGTTAGCATTGCTTAAAAAGTTTGCTTGGGGTCCATTAATGGGCATTATGAAGCAGCGTGAAGAGCATATTGTTAGCGAAATCTCTGCGGCTGAAACCAGCCGTCAGGAAGCGAAAAAGATTTTAGAAGAGCAAAGAAATCTTTTAAAAGAAGCTCGTTCAGAAGCACAAGTTTTAATGGAAAATGCGCGTAAGCAAGGCGACATCCAACGTGAAGAAATCGTTGTTGCCGCTCGTACTGAAGCAGAACGCATTAAAGAAGCTGCCAAGCTTGAAATCGAGCAGCAAAAAGAGAAAGCTGTTGCCGCTATCCGCGAGCAGGTTGCTTCTCTATCAGTTCTAATTGCTTCTAAAGTAATTGAAAAAGAATTGACTGCAGCAGATCAAGATCAGCTGATTAACGAATATCTTAAAGAGGCAGGAGAAGGGCGATGAGCAACTCCATGGTAGCAAAACGCTACGCATCAGCTCTTTTTCAAATTGCAAAAGAACAGCAGATTCTAAGTAACGTAGAAGAAGAACTTCGTGTAGTAAGAGAAGTCTTGGACTACAATGCCGATTTGAAGGCTGTTTTAAAATCTTCAAAGCTTACAAATGAAAAGAAAAAGGAAATTATCCGTAATGCTTTTTCATCTGTAAATGCTTATGTTTTAAATACGTTAATGATTTTAATCGATCGCCATCGCGAAGATGAAATCGTTGAAGTGGTTAACCAATTTATCGACCTTGCAAATGAGGAAATGGGTATTGCGGAAGCAAAAGTCTACAGCATTCGTCCATTGACAGACGCTGAAAGAGACGCTGTTTCTACTACATTTGCTGAGAAAATTGGCAAGAAATCATTAAGAATTGAAAATATCGTAGATTCCGATTTGCTCGGCGGCATCAAGCTCCGCATCGGAAATCGTATATATGACGGCAGCTTGCGCGGCAAGCTCGATCGTTTAGAACGTAAATTGTTAAGCTAAGATTCGAAAGAATAGGGGTGAAACTCATGAGCATCAAAGCTGAAGAAATCAGTGCCCTGATTAAAAAGCAAATTGAAAACTATCAGGCAGAAATTCTAGTGACTGATGTCGGTACAGTTATCTCCGTAGGTGACGGTATCGCTCGTGTTCATGGCCTCGACAATGTCATGGCTGGAGAACTAGTTGAATTTTCAAACGGCGTTATGGGTATGGCACAAAACCTTGAAGAAAATAACGTCGGTATCATTATCCTTGGAGCTTTCACTGAAATCCGTGAAGGTGACGAGGTTCGCCGTACAGGCCGCATCATGGAGGTTCCAGTTGGTGAGGAACTAATCGGACGCGTTGTGAACTCATTAGGACAACCAATCGATGGTATGGGTCCAATCAATACAACCAAAACTCGCCCTGTTGAAGCAGTTGCTTCAGGCGTTATGGCACGTAAATCCGTTCATGAGCCATTACAAACAGGAATTAAAGCGATTGACGCGCTAGTACCAATCGGCCGCGGACAACGTGAATTAATCATCGGTGACCGTCAAACAGGTAAAACATCTGTTGCGATCGACACCATCTTGAACCAAAAAACTGAAAACATGATTTGTATCTATGTTGCGATCGGACAAAAAGAATCAACTGTACGTAATGCGGTTGAAACTCTTCGTAAGAATGGCGCATTAGATTACACAATCGTTGTTTCTGCATCGGCATCACAGCCAGCTCCAATGCTATTCTTAGCACCATATGCGGGTGTTGCGATGGCAGAAGAGTTTATGTACAACGGCAAGCACGTATTAATCGTATATGATGATCTTTCTAAGCAAGCGGCTGCATACCGTGAACTTTCCCTATTACTTCGCCGTCCTCCAGGTCGTGAAGCATATCCAGGGGATGTATTCTACTTGCACTCCCGTTTATTAGAGCGTGCAGCGAAATTGAACGACACACTTGGTGCTGGTTCAATCACTGCGTTACCGTTCATCGAAACACAAGCAGGTGACGTTTCTGCTTATATCCCAACAAACGTTATCTCCATCACGGATGGACAAATTTTCTTACAATCAGACCTATTCTTCTCTGGCGTACGTCCAGCGATCAATGCTGGTCTATCCGTATCCCGTGTAGGTGGTTCTGCTCAAATCAAGGCGATGAAGCAGGTTGCAGGTACACTGCGTCTTGACCTTGCATCATACCGTGAATTAGAAGCATTTGCTCAGTTCGGTTCTGACCTTGATAAAGCAACACAAGCAAAGCTTGCTCGTGGTGCACGTACGGTTGAAGTTCTAAAACAAGATCTTAACAAGCCGCTTTCTGTTGAAAAACAAGTAGCGATTCTATATGCATTAACACGCGGATTCTTAGACGATATTCCTTTAGCAGATATTCGTCGCTTCGAATCTGAATTCTTAAACTGGTTAGACCACAACCGCAAAGAGTTGTTAGACCATATTACAAAAACGAAGGTTCTTCCTTCTGATGACGATATGGCTTCTGCAATCAACGACTTCAAAAAGACGTTTGCAGTTAGCGAATAATAGGGTCTGACAAATTGAACAGCGATGGTGTCAGGCACCACAAAAAGACATTTCCTCAATTTTGTCCTCTGTGGAAGGACAGTTTCCGAGTTACTCGAAATTGTCCACTCCAGGAAGACAAAAGCGTTGGTTTGTCCACGGGTGGTGCCTGACACCAAAGCTACATTCTTTGAATGAGGGTGGTGAGAACCTATGGCATCATTACGCGATATAAAAAATAGTATTAATTCTACGAAAAAGATGAGTCAGATCACGAAAGCGATGGAAATGACGTCTGCTGCGAAATGGAACCGCGGCGTTATGAATGCGAAGTCATTCGTACCGTACATGGAAAAAATCCAGGAAGTAACGGCGGCAATCGCTCTCGGCGCACAAGGGATGGCTCACCCAATGCTTGAAGCCCGTGAAGTAAAGAAAACGGGTTATATTGTTATGACATCCGACCGTGGACTTGCTGGTGCATTTAACAGCAACGTCATCCGTCGTGTTTATCAGACAATCCAAGAACGTCATAAATCGAATGATGAGTTTGCGATTATTGCAATCGGACGTGTAGCACGTGACTTTTTCGTCAAGCGCGGCATGAATGTGGCTCTCGAGATCGTCGGGATTTCCGATCAGCCGAACTTCAACGACATTAAAGATATTGCTTCTAGCACCGTTGGCATGTTTGCAGATGGCACATTCGATGAACTATATATTTATTACAGTCACTATATCAGTGCGATTTCACAAGAAGTAACTGATAAGAAGCTGCTTCCGTTAACGGATATCTCAACTTCTAACAAGCTTACTTCCTATGAATTCGAACCGTCTGCAGAAGAAATTCTAGAAGTTCTCCTGCCGCAATATGCTGAAAGCTTAATTTACGGTGCTCTATTAGACAGTAAAGCAAGTGAGCATGCTGCCCGGATGACGGCGATGAGAAACGCAACCGATAATGCGAAAGAAATGATCAAGAACTACTCACTCATTTACAACCGTGCCCGTCAGGCAGCGATTACCCAAGAGATTGCGGAAATCGTCGGCGGTGCGGCAGCACTCGAGTAGAAGTAGCTACCATAAGTTAGCCTCGCGGCGAACCTTATGCTTTATTTTTTAAAAATGTACCCTATACAGGGACCTTGATAAGTGATGGCCTTAGGGAATGAGTCTATCGTTCCCGACTCCATTTTGGACGGATCAAAGAAAAGTGTGATTCCAAAGTTCCTTTTTCAAAAAAGATCTTTGGAGAGTAAGATAGGAGGGAAAACGATGAACATTGGACGCGTTGTTCAGATTATGGGTCCGGTTGTTGACGTTAAGTTTGAAAACGGCAAGCTTCCAGAGATCTATAACGCATTGAAAATTAGTTCCAAAGCGCGTAATGAATCAGAAGTTGATATCAACTTAACTCTTGAAGTAGCCCTTCATTTAGGTGATGATACTGTTCGTACGATTGCGATGGCTTCTACTGACGGTTTAACTCGCGGTTTGGAAGTACAAGATACTGGTAAAGCGATTTCGGTACCGGTTGGGGATCCAACTCTTGGCCGTGTATTTAACGTTTTAGGTGAAGTTATTGACTTGAAGGAAGAGATTCCGGCAAGTGAGCGTCGTGATTCGATTCACCGTGAAGCGCCAACTTTTGAAAATCTTTCTACTGAAGTAGAGATCCTTGAAACTGGTATTAAGGTAGTAGACTTGCTTGCTCCATATATTAAGGGTGGTAAGATCGGTCTATTCGGTGGTGCAGGTGTAGGTAAAACCGTATTAATCCAGGAATTGATCAATAACATCGCTCAAGAGCACGGTGGTATTTCCGTATTCGCCGGTGTTGGTGAGCGTACTCGTGAAGGTAACGACCTTTACCATGAAATGACGGATTCAGGCGTTATCAAGAAAACAGCGATGGTATTCGGACAAATGAACGAGCCGCCAGGAGCACGTATGCGTGTTGCCTTGACTGGTTTGACTATGGCTGAATATTTCCGTGATGAGCAAGGACAGGACGTTCTTTTCTTCATGGATAACATCTTCCGTTTCACGCAAGCAGGTTCTGAGGTTTCCGCGCTACTTGGCCGTATGCCATCAGCGGTAGGTTACCAACCGACTCTTGCTACTGAAATGGGTAAATTACAAGAGCGTATCACATCTACTAACGTAGGTTCTGTTACATCAATCCAAGCGATTTACGTTCCAGCCGATGACTATACGGATCCGGCTCCTGCTACGACTTTCGCTCACTTGGATGCAACAACTAACCTTGAGCGTAAGCTTTCTGAGATGGGTATCTACCCTGCGGTGGATCCTCTTGCTTCGACTTCTCGTGCATTGTCACCAGAAATCGTTGGCGAAGAGCACTACGCTGTATCTCGTAAAGTACAACAAACATTACAACGTTACCGTGAATTACAGGATATCATCGCGATCCTTGGTATGGACGAACTTTCTGATGATGATAAGTTAGTCGTACTTCGTGCGCGTCGTCTGCAATTCTTCTTATCACAGAACTTCCACGTTGCTGAACAGTTCACTGGCCAGCCTGGATCTTATGTACCTGTTAAAGAAACGGTTAAAGGATTTAAAGAAATCCTTGATGGTAAGTATGACCACCTTCCAGAAGATGCATTCCGCTTAGTCGGCCGCATTGAAGAAGTGGTTGAAGCCGCAAAACGCATGGGTGTAGAAGCCTAAGAGGCGCCAGGAGGGTAAAAAATGAAGACAATTCGTGTCAATGTTGTTACTCCCGATGGCCCGGTGTATGATTCAGAAGTGGAAATGGTTATTGCAAAGGCTATTAGTGGTGAACTAGGTATTTTGCCTGACCACATTCCTTTGGTTGCTCCGCTCGAGATTAGCGCTGTTCGCCTGTTGAAAGATGGGAAAGAGGAACTGATCGCAGTTAGCGGTGGATTTTTAGAAGTCCGTCCTGATCAAGTGACGATTTTAGCTCAATCTGCTGAAAAAGGTTCAGATATTGATGTTGAACGTGCTCTACGAGCGAAGGAACGTGCCGAGCAGCGTCTCCAAGAACAGCGCCAGGATCAAATCGATTTCAAACGTGCTGAGCTTGCCCTGCAACGCGCCATCAATCGCCTCGCCGTATCGGAAAGAAAAGTATTATAGTTTAAATAATGAAACCCCTCCCGATTTGGAGGGGTTTTTTGTTTTTATTGTTTCAAATGAACTAATGATGTACTAAATTTTTGATCGTCCCAAATTATTTGAAAATTCCCCTAATTTTGATATTGACTAGAAACGTTATATTATGTAATATAATCTTATAATACATTAAGTCATGAAATATGACAGTATGATAAATGGGGGGATGATAACCACTGATTTTTGAAAAGCTTAACCAAAGTTGTAAGCGTTTTATTTCAGGTGTAGAAAGAATAATTATTGGGGGTATGTATGTGAAACGTTGGTTTACTGTAGCAGTTGGTTTTTTCATGGTAATCTCATTAATTTTGGCAGGATGTTCCTCAAGTAGCACTACTTCATCCAAATCAGAAAATGGCAAGAAGACGATCACATTTTTCTACCGCTGGCCAAATGAGCCGTATAAAACTTATTTTAATAGTGTGATTAAAGAGTTTGAAAAGGAACATCCAGATGTTCATGTTGAACAGGTAACAGCATTAAACGATGATTACAAACAAAAAGCAAACGTGCTTCTTGGAAGCAAAAATCCACCGGATATTTTCTTCACATGGGCTGGGGAATATGGCCAGAAGTTTATCCGTGATGGTGTAGCATTAGACCTTTCAAAATACTACCAAGATGACAAAGCTTGGTCAGACAATTTAATCGCATCACAGGTGAAATTCTTCCAAAAGGATGATAAAACCTATGGTGTTCCACTATTTACCGACAGTAAGTTATTCTTCTACAACAAAGACGTGTTTGATAAATTAGGTTTAAAAGCACCGACTACTTGGGATGAATTCATCACAGTTCTAAATACGATTAAAAAGAGCGGCACAACGCCAATCATTTTAGGAAATAAATCACCATGGGCAGCAGCTCACTATGTAACAGCATTAAATCAGCGAATTGTACCACAGGATGTATTAGCAAAGGATTTAAGCTTTAAGGGAGCAGAGTTCACTGACCCTAGTTATGTTGAGGCATTGAAGAAGCTGGATCAATTACGACCTTTCTTTAATGAAAATCCAAATGCGACTGCACATGATGAAGCAAGAAACCTGTTCCTAGGCGGAAAAGCAGCGATCATGTTCTTGGAAACACAGGAAATTACGTATATGAAAGACGCAGCGTTTAAATGGGATTCCTTTAAAGTGCCGACAATCGACGGCGCTAAAGGCGACCAAGGCGGCCTAATCGGAGCTCCAGAAGGATTCATGGTTCACAGCAAATCACAACACCCTAAAGAAGCCGTTGAGTTCTTGGAGTTCTTAACCTCAAAGGCAAACGGGGAAAAATTGGCTAAGGATACTGGTATGCCAAGTACGGTTGAAGGTGCGGTTAATGCCAATACCGCAACGGAAGCTGATGTAAAAGCGATGGATATGATTAAAGAACAGCCAGATATGCTTATTTGGACAGACAGTGCATTAGATACTCGAATTTTCAAACCTTATGGCGATGGAGTTCAAGCTTTAATTGGCGGAACAATGAAGCCTGAACAAATCATGAAGGCTGTTCAAGATGCAGCGAAGCAAGTGAAGTAATTAAGAAAAATGCATTCTATAAAAGTGTCGGTTTATAGTAAAAATGCTTCCTATTAAACCGGCATTTTCATAGATGTTGATGGGAGGGGTATAGATTGCGAAGAACTAGAATAGTCCCGCTTATTTATATGGCACCTGCCTTATTGATGCTGGCCCTATTTGTATATTATCCTTTGGCTCGAAATATCATCAATGGCTTTTATGAATGGAATCCATTCACATTAGATAGAAGCTTTGTTTCACTAGATAATTATACACGCTTGTTTAAAGATCCCGTCTTCTTCACGGTACTTAAAAATAATCTCCTTTACGCCATTATCTCCGTTATCCTCCAGGTTGGGCTTGGATTGGTGATTGCAGCGATTTTAGAAGATAAGATATTCAGGAGATTTTCCACCTTCTTCCGGACAACCTTTTTTATCCCGGTTCTCATTTCGATGACGGTCATTGGGATCCTCTTTAGCTTTATTTATAATCCTGATGTCGGCTTATTAAATAGCTTTCTCAGATTGATTGGTTTAGGAGAATGGACTGAAGGCTGGCTTGGGAATCCAAAGACATCTATTTTTGCAGTCATTGCTGTTTCCCAATGGCAAAGTATTGGTTATACCGTTATGTTGTATGTGCTCGCTGTTCAAAAAGTCCCAGGGGAATTATATGAGGCTGCCACCATTGACGGTGCGGGGAAGATCCGGACATTCTTCAGCATTACGGTGCCACAGGTAAAAGAAATGACGTTTGTTCTATTAATCTATACAGTAACAGGATCCTTCTTGGTGTTCAGTGAAGTGTATGTATTAACACAGGGTGGTCCCAGCAACTCATCACAGGTGTTTAGTACATACCTGTATCAAAAGGCGTTCATCGACAATGAACCTGGATTTGCTTCAGCGATTGCCAACGTGATTTTGGGGATCACACTCATTTTCTATTTTGTTCAAAATAAGTTCTTAAAAACGGGGGAGGAGTAAAGATGAAGCCGATGGAATCACAAAGAGATTCACAAATGGTTAGTCAAAAAGGAAAAGTCTTAAAGTTTCCGAGTGCAAACTTGAAGGCTTCCAAAAGAAAGCCAGGCATATCGATTACAGTCGGACTAATCTTTCTATTCCTGACCCTCTACTTTATTGCGATTGCTTATCCGTTATTTTGGATGATTGTCAATTCCTTCAAAAATACTGTTCAGATTTTTAACGACAGCTGGGGGCTTCCGAAGGAATGGCTTTTTTCAAACTATACGACCGCCTGGGAACAAGGAGTTTCAAGCTACTTTGTGAACAGCTTGATTATCACGGGAGGTACGTGTCTTCTGACCGTTTTGATCAGTGCAGCCTGTGCTTTCGGTTTGACTCGGTATCAACTCAAGGGCGGAAAATTCCTGCTGCTGTTCGTTTCAGCCGGACTAATGTTCTCTCCGCAGAGCAGTTTAATCCCGCTTTATGAATTAGTTCAAAAGCTGGGAATTTTCGATACGTATTGGGCCCTGATTTTAACGTTTACGGCTTATCGGATTCCATTAACAGTGCTATTAATACGCTCCTTTTTCTTGTCGATTCCAAAAGAGCTGGAGGAATCAGCTTATCTGGACGGGGCGACAAGCTTGGATGTATTTGCAAGAATATTTATCCCAATGAGCAAGCCGATTATGTTTACGGGTGTCATTTTAACCGCTTATTATGCGTGGAATGAGTTTTTATTTTCAATCCTTTTCATTCAAACAGAAGATGTCAAGCCGATTACTTCCGGTCTATTAGTCTTTAAAGATGCGCTTAATACAAACTGGGGAGTGTTAATGGCTGGTTTGGTTATTTCAGCCCTGCCGCTTATCGTGATCTTTATTCTCATGCAGAAATACTTTGTTCGCGGTTTGGCAGAAGGAAGCGTCAAGGGATAAATGGGGGATATTCCCCTAATCTGGGCCAATAGTATAACGTATTATAATGTATTATATAAAAATAATAGGGAGTGGAAGCAATGTTGAATTTTAGCAGAGAAAAGTATCTTCAAGTGACTGGCGGGGCTGTTGGCCTACGAGAGGAAATTGAAAAGGTAGCAGATAAGGTTTTTGAAAAAGGGTTTAAAAATATTTTCTTAATCGGATCAGGCGGTGCCGTGGCAACTTTTTATCCATTTGAATATATGGTTAACTCGACCTCAACGATTCCGGCTTATGCTGAGATCGCAGCTGAATTTGTACTGCAAAACCATAAACAATTTACAAAGGATTCGCTTGTGATTCTTTCTTCTCTATCAGGAACAACAGAAGAGACAGTAGCAGCAGCGAAATACTGCAAAGAGAGAGGCGCTACTACGATTGGTTTAACAGGTGAGTACAATAAGCCGCTTGCTGATTCGGTAGATTTTCCATTAGTCAATTTCGCGGAAAATGATTTTGCCAGCGATTCCAATCAGTTAGTTCTTTATTTATTGATTTTTAAATTAATGAATAAAAATGGTGATTTCCCTAACTATGAAGCATTTGCAGCGCAGTTAGAAGCACTTCCAGAGAAGTTAATTGAGGTAAAAGAACAGTTCGAAGCCAGAGCAGAAGCGTTTGCGAATAGCTATAAAGATGAGCCTTATCATATGGTGGTTGGTTCTGGTACTACATGGGGCCGCGCTTACTCCTATGCGATGTGTGTACTAGAGGAAATGCAATGGATCAAAACAAAATCGATTCATGCAGCCGAATTCTTCCATGGCACATTGGAGTTAGTTGATGAGGACACAAGCATGATTTTGTTGACAGGTGAAGATGAAACTCGTCCGCTGATGGAACGTGTAGAACGCTTTGCTGAAAAGTATACAAAGAAAGTAACCATTCTTGATACGAAGGATTACGAGTTAGAGGGCATCAGCGAAGAGTTTAGAAAATATTTAACACCAATTGTGACGTCTACCCAGCTGCAAAGACTCAGCGTCCATTTAGAAGACAAGCGTAATCACTCGTTAGAGATTAGAAGATACTATCGTACTGTGACATATTAATAGATTTTGGAGAAAGATACAATTTTCTAAGTTGTATCTTTCTCTTATTGATAGAAGTGGGAGGATTTGAAGATGAAGTTAATTGCGGTTGGCGATAATGTAGTCGATTTTTATGATGATCGGCAGGAAATGTTCCCAGGCGGGAATGCTGTGAATGTCGCGGTATTTTGGAAACGGTATGGCGTGGATGAGGTTTCCTACATCGGGATTGTCGGAAATGATGAAGAGGGCGAGCATATCGTCCATTCGTTGGAGCGGGAAAACATTGATGTTTCTCGGGTGCGCAAAGTGTTTGGACCATCCGGTGAGGCCGTGGTCGCTTTGGACGAACAGGGAGACCGTAAGTTTGTAGGGTCGAACAAGGGCGGCGTTCAAACGCTAGTAAAATTGAATTTCACGGAGGCGGAACTGGAGTATATCAGCACTTTTGAGTTGCTGCATACGAGCGTATATAGTCATATTGAAGCAGAACTGCCTGTATTGAGTAAGTATATTGATGTTTCATTTGATTTTTCAACCAGGTATGATGATGACTATTTAGAACGTGTCTGTCCGTATATAAAATATGCGATTTTCTCTGGAGGCGACTTAACTGAGGAAGAATGTGAGGCGCTGTTGGTAAGGGTTCATGCCGCTGGAACACCGAATGTCATTGTGACGAGGGGATCAAAGGGATCGTTATTCTCTGATTCCAAAGAGGTTTTTGATCATGGCATTATTGAGGCCGATGTCGTTGATACACTCGGAGCAGGGGATACGTTTGTGGCGGTGTTCCTAAAGGAATATTTGCTGCATTTGAAGGCCCATCGAGCGATGGAAAAGGGGGCAGCCGCTGCCGCCGAGACATGCGGGCGCTTAGGTGCTTTTGGGTATGGCAAGAAGCGGGCTAGCAAAATTGTGATTGGGTAAGGTTCTGGGTTGACCCGTTCTGTTTAGGAGCGGGTTGTTTTTTATATATGGCATAAGCTCAGAGTGCCCGAGATAGGTTAAAAAAGGTGTCGACGGTCACTGTGGAAGCTCACCAGAACAATTAAATGAAAAAAGCCCTTGAGTCTAAACTCAAGAGCCTCGTTAGTATTAATATTCCACTTTCCACATATAACGTCTTTTTGATAGCGGATGGTTGCGGGCTTCAGCCAATTGTTCTGCATATCTGCGAAGAACATGATTTAGTACAAGCGGTGCAATATAGCCTTTTAACTCTTCGTCAATGCCAGTGAGATCAAGATCTTTGGCATCAAGAACGACTAATTTTTCGCCGTATTTTTTTGAGAAGTCTAATGCTCTTTCGTCTAACGGACGAGTCTCATCCAGACCTAAGAGGATAATAAATGGTACGTTTTTATCAATTATTTCGAAAGGTCCGTGGAAGTATTCACCTGCATGAACGGCATTGGAGTGAATCCATTGCATTTCCATTAGGATACAGATGGCATAAGAGTAAGCGATTCCATAGTTTGCGCCACTTGCCATTGTGTAGATGACTTTTTCGTCTTTATATTCTTGGCCGAATTGCAGCGCCTTGCTTTCGTATTGTTTAGCTGCTTTTTCAAATAATGGCTGAAGATTGGTTAAGCTGCTCACCGCTTTATCAAACTTATCATTTCCTTCTAATACGTTTAATACCCCAAACGTTAATTGATAAAGAAGTCCTAAGTTTGTGTTAAAAGCAATTGATTCAGTGCCCCATTCGTATTTCACAACGAATTCGCTTTCCTGGGCAAGCGGGGAAGTTGGCTGGTTCGTGTAGCCGACTGTTAAAGCGCCTTTTTGACGGGCAAATGTTGCCGCTTTCACAGTTTCCGGTGTTGTACCTGACATGGAGCATAAAATAACTAGTGAATTCTCGCCAAGTTTTCTAGGATTGCGGTGAATAAATTCATTAGAGCTGTATACGTCTGAGGTAATATTTACGGCTTCACGATCCATAATGTACTTGTTTGGATACATGATGGCAGAAGAACCTCCGCATGCCACAAAATAAACATGATTAATCGTACGACCTTTTAGAGCCTCTAATACATTTTGAACCTGTGGATCTACAACTACTTGTGAATTTACCATTCGTTTTTCCTCCTTGGATTCTTTTGTATTGAATATAATAATACATTATATAACATTATGTTATTCCTATTATGGTGAATTGTCAATGTTTTTTGAAGATTAAATTTACTGTTTTTATATCCTAAATTGACTTAAAACATAATATAATGTTATATTATAGTCAGATATTTCGTTTATCTAAAAAACAAAGGCCATTGAACTGTCATGGGCTTGAAAAACAAAATTGATAGCTTAAGTGAAATTATATATACTTATAGTATAAAAACATGTCAGTTTTTAGGGGGAATATGGGGGAAAGCGCTCATATTAAAATATTGACATTGTTAATAGGGGGCAGGTGAAACAAATGTTAAGACAGGATGATCAAATTCCATTGTATGTCCAATTAAAGGAGTCTATCCGCGGTTCGATTGTAAATGGCGAACTAAAATTTGGAGATAAAATTCCAACTGAATTAGAGTTAAGCGAAGAATATAAAATTAGCAGGATTACGGTAAGAAAAGCGATTGAAGAATTGGTGGAAGAAGGCTACCTGGTAAAAAGGCAAGGTAAGGGAACATTCGTCAATAAAAGGAAAATCGAAAGAAAGATTGTTCATTTTTTAGGCTTTAGTGATGCCTGTAAAGCAAATGGCATGAAAGCAAGCAGTAAAGTAATTAAAAAGGAAATTATCCAGCCGACATCCATGGATAAGAAAATGCTTCAGCTCGAAGATGGAGACGCAGTGATCTATATTCAAAGAGTAAGATATGCCAACGATTCGCCCATCATGATTGAGAATAACTATTTTTCCTATAAAACCTATCATTCGTTATTAAATGAAAGCCTTAAGGGTTCACTCTATAATTTATTGGAGGAAAAACTGGGGATCAAACCAGCCGGTTCTGGTGAGCTTTCGATTGAGATCGTCAGGGCAGGCGAAGAGGAAATGGGACTGCTCAATGTCGGAAGCGGTGAGCCGCTATTTTATATGGACAGTACGATTGTTGATGAAAACGGCCAGCCTGTGCATAGAGGCAAACAGTATATCCTAGGTGATAGTTATAAATTTATTCTGAAGAAATAGGAATATGAAAGCGTTTTAATGGTGAAAGAAGCCGAAGTTCCTCACGAATGGGAACTCGGCTTCTTCTATTTTAAAGAAAGTTTCTCCTTATACTTTTTTAATTTGTAGATAATAGTTGGCTGGCTGATCCCTAGATATTCCGCCATTTCGTAGGTTGTTTTGCATTGCCTGTAGGCCCTTGAGAGTAACTGAATCTCGACCTCTTCGAGTGCATCTTTTAAATTCAATTTTTCAATGCTCTCCTTGACCAACTCCCAAGGTGAATGAGAGATTTCTTTCATATTCCACTTTAAGTCAAAAGGAAGATGCTCAGGCAAAATCATTTCATCCTCAATAGTCAGAATCAACCGTTCAAGTAAATTCTCCATTTCGCGGACATTGCCTGGCCATTCGTAATCGATTAACAGCCCATAAGTGGAGGCGTGCAATTTTTTAGACTCCTTATACTTGGCATTCAGCAATTGCAGGTAATGCTTCAAAAGAATTGGAATGTCATCTTTTCGTTCCTTTAATGAAGAAATGTGAATCGGAATGACATTTAATCGATAGTAGAGGTCCAGTCTAAATTTTCCCTCATCAACCATCTGTTTCAGGTCTTGATTGGTGGCGGTGATCAGTCTGAAATTGACATGAAGTTCTTTTTTTCCGCCTACCCGCATGAACTTTCTTTCTTGAAGGACTTTTAGCAATTTTACCTGCATCGCCAGTGGAAGCTCGGCAATTTCATCTAAAAATAACGTTCCTTGATCTGCCTGTTCAATCAGTCCTTGTTTTCCTGCCTTTTGTGCCCCGGTAAAAGAACCAGGCTCATATCCGAACATTTCCGATTCAAATAATGTTTCCGGTATCGTGCTGCAGTTGACTTCAATAAATGGTTCTTTATGCCGTCCGCTTTGGTCATGGATGAAGCGGGCAAGCGTGCTTTTTCCCACTCCGGATTCCCCTAAAAATAAAATCGCCGCGTCGGTTGGGGCCACCCGCTGCAGAGTCTTAAAGATTTGCTGCATGCTGGTGCTTCTGAAAAGAATTGGATGATCACTCGCTTCTTTTTCGCGCAGCTCTTCGACTTCTGTTTGAAACCCGGCAATTTTTGCCTGCAGCTGGCTGTATTGCTCCTGCAATTTGACGATCTCTGTTTGGTCTTGGCTGTAGCTGATAGCTCTGATTAATCGTCCTTCCTGATTAAAAACAGGATAACCGGTCGACATGACGACTTTTCCTAATTTCGTGTGCTGCATGATGCGGACAACCTTTTTCTCTTTTAATACAAGGGCATTAATGGACGGGGAGAGAAAGCCTTCTTTTTCTAAATCATAGACCGACCTTCCGATATAGGAACCCGGTTCTAACCCGTACATGTTCCAATGCTCTGGATTGGACCGCAAAATAATGCCATTTTCATCTGTGATGGTAATGTTGTTGTTGGAGGTTTCAATGATTTTTTCCAGCTCCAGTCTTACTTCTTCGTCCATTTATGGCTCCACCTTCCGATGTTATTGATTTAATTTTCAATCAAAATAGAGGATTAATCAATAATTAAATTAAAGATGATTAAAAATTAAATCAATTGTCGTGATAAACGTTGTTTTTTCTGACCGAAAAAGTTGGCATGCTTTTTGCATTATTAACTAGTAAACAACTATTTTTGGAAGGAAGTTTAAACAATGGAAAACTATATTCGTAATTTAGAGGAACTAGATAAAAAGCATTTTCTTCATCCGACCTCGCCAATCCAGCAGCAGCAGACAGATGGGCCTGGGTTTATTTTTACAAAGGGTGAAGGAGTCATTTTAGAAGATATTAAAGGAAATAGAGTCATTGATGCGATGTCCTCTTTGTGGAATGTGAATATCGGCCATGGCCGGGAGGAAATCGGTCAAGTGGCGATGGAACAAATGTCCAAATTAGCCTTTAATTCTTGTTTTTCTACCTACAGTAACGAACCGGCGATCCGCTTGGCGGCTAAACTGGCAAAAATTGCGCCTGGGGATTTAACGGCTACGTTCTTTACTTCTGGAGGTTCTGAATCGAATGATACGGCTTACAAGCTTGCAAGGCATTATTGGATATTAAAAGGTCAGCCGGACAAGATAAAGATTATCACGAGAACAAGGTCTTACCACGGGGTGGCGATGGGGGCAACAAGTGCAACCGGATTAAAGCCGTTCCGCGATTTCACCAATTCGCTGGCGCCTGATTTTTACTATGTCGATCATTTTTCGGCTTATGGATTAAGAGAGTTGATCGAATCGGAGGGACCTGAAACGATCGCGGCTTTTGTTGCCGAGCCAGTTCAGGGTGCGGGCGGCGTTCATATCGCACCTCAGGATTATTTCAAAGAAGTCAGAGAGATTTGCGACGAATACGGGATTTTGTTTATTACCGATGAAGTCATTACAGGATTTGGGCGGACAGGTGCATATTTTGGAATGGAGCATTATGGCGTGGCGCCTGATATGATGTGCTTTGCCAAAGGCGTGACAAGCGGGTATGCCCAGCTTGGCGGTGTGATGATTTCTGAAAAAATGCACCAAGATTTTAAAGAGCTTTCAACAGGAACTTTATTACATGGTTATACGTACAGCGGCCATGCGATGGCCTGCAGTGTGGCGTTGAAAAATCTTGAAATTATTGAACGTGAAAATTTAGTTGAAAATGCGAAACAGATGGGCACGGAAATGCTGGCAGGGTTTAAAAAGCTGCAAAGCAAACATAGCATCATTGGTGAAGTAAGGGCTTTGGGACTAATGGGAGCGATTGAAGTAGTTAGAGACCCGCTAACAAATGAGAGGTTCGCTGCTCCTTTGGCGCCCGTGATTGTAGCAGAAGCAGCGAAACGGGGAGTTGTGGCCCGGGCAGTTGTTTTTGATGGCCAGGATACGATTGTATTTGCACCGCCATTAATCATTACAGCGGATGAACTTGGACAAATGATGGATATTTTGTCAGAGACCCTTACAGCGGTTGAGGACGCGCAAAAAATAGTGAGGGGCTGAGGGTTATGAAGAAGGATTTATTTATTAACGGAAAATGGCAGGAGGCAAAGCGCTATACGACGCTTGTGTCGCCATACAGCGGGGAAGAAATTGCCCGGGTCGCGGCGGCAGATGAAGACGAGACAGATTTGGCCATTGCTGCGGCTTTTGCGGCCAAACGGACAATGGCGAAAATGCCGAGTCATCAGCGGGCACTGATTTTAGAAAAGGTGGCCAGGTTGCTGGAGGAACGATCCGATGTGGCAGCAGAGCTGATTGCAATGGAGGCGGCAAAGCCTGTCACGATTGCGATGGGGGAAGTGCAGCGGACGATTCAAACATATAAATTCGCGGCGGAAGAAGCGAAACGGATTCATGGGGAGACGCTGCCGCTCGATGCCGCCCCGGGTGGCGAAGGGCGTGTGGCGTACACCGTCCAAGAACCGATTGGCGTGATTGGGGCAATTACACCGTTTAACTTTCCTATGAATCTAGTAGCACATAAAGTAGGTCCCGCACTCGCAGCCGGAAATACCGTTGTTCTGAAACCGGCGAATCAAACGCCTTTGTCAGCCTTTTTTATCGCTGAATTATTTGCGGAAGCAGGTCTGCCGGCAGGGGCTTTGAATGTGGTTACGGGGAGTGGCTCCTTGATTGGTGAAAGGATAGTAGCGGATGCACGGGTCAGCAAAATTTCTTTTACCGGAAGTCCTGCTGTAGGGATTGGGATCCGGAACAAAGCCGGATTGAAGCGTGTTACGTTGGAGTTAGGTTCCAATGCCGCGGTCATTATCGATAAAGGCGTTAATCTCGAAAAAATCATCCCGAGATGTGTAATGGGCGCCTTTTCTTTCCAAGGTCAGGTTTGTATTTCCTTGCAGCGCATTTATGTGGCCGAGGAGCTTTATGAGGAGTTTGTGACGAGATTTGTGGAAAGCACGAGGCAGTTAAAAATCGGCAGCCCGTTGGACCCTGCTACCGATATTTCGGCGCTAATCAGCCCGAAGGATGTCGAGCGGGCTTTGTCCTGGATTGAAGAGGCGATAGCGCATGGGGCTCGAGTTGCGGTTGGCGGCACCGCGGAGGATAATGTGTTGCTGCCTACTGTTTTATTAGAGGTGGAACCGTCTCAGAAGGTGTCCTGCCAGGAGGTGTTTGCGCCGATTGTGTTGATTAATAGGGTGCAGGATGTGAATGAGGCGATACAATTGGTCAATGATTCCCGATATGGCCTGCAGGCCGGCATTTATACAGACAATATCCATACGGCATTGGATGCGGCTGAAAACCTTCATGTTGGCGGTGTATTGATTAATGATATTCCTACTTTCCGTGTCGATCATATGCCTTACGGCGGTGTAAAAGAAAGCGGTGTGGGTCGTGAAGGTGTGAAGTATGCGATTGAAGAGATGACGGAAAAGAAATTGGTTATTTTTAATCGGAATTAGAAAGTTGATTTGTCCGAGAGCCGCTTCGTGGTTTAAGAGGAAAAAGTTAGTTGGGCCAGTCTTTCGACTGGCTTTTTGAATTTTAGTGCAGTGGTTGGATGAGTTTTGGGGTAATGAACGATAAAACGGTGAAAGCGACCGATAAATCTTCAAAAGCGGTCGATAAAATTGTGAAAGTGACCGATAAACTCAGAAAAGTGATCGACAAACTCAGAAAAGTGATCGATAAAAAGGAAAAACCGACCGATATGTGTTTCGTCCTCCCCAAAAAGGTAATGAAAAAGTTGGTTTTGCTGGTGACTTGCCTTGAAGTTCAATAAAAAACAGAGAATAGTTAGTTGAGCCAATCTTGCGACTGGCTTTTTTGGTTTTTTTGAGACAAGATGTTGTGAACACTGCATGAAATGAAGTCTTTTGAATAGGATTGTAGGGGGGAGGAGTACTTGAAAAGGTGATTTAGGTTGTTGATTTTTAAAAGATATAAATGAAAGGGCTATAGGGTCATTTTTTTACAATATCAATAAGGAACTATGAAGTTTAATTAATGTTAAGTGAACATTTAATGACAAATCTCACTGACTTGGATGATATTTTGTTGTTTAATAGGGGTTGTTGTCGAATTCTTTGGGGTTCTTGCGAACCCTATTCTAGGCACGTCATCTTCCGCTGACGCTGCAGATCACGTGCATTGAGTGCCTCCGTTACAACTATCATGTGCCAATTCGCTCTTGCGTCATCTCTGAAGTGAAATCAAGAAGCGAAGCAGCGAGATCACGCAAACGCTTCAGCTTGCGAAAATCCCCCCATTTAAGGCCATTCTGAGAGCGAGCTCTCAAGGCCTTAAATGGGGAAATTTTCGCGGCGGTAGAATTAAAATTTAACTTAAAATGGCTTGTCGACAGGGGTTTGTAACAATGCTATAATGAATTCGGTTACAATATTCATTAGTATGAAAATTTACAACATTGGAGGGGATAGACATGGAACTTTTGAATGTATATCAGAATAATTATCTGATAGTTTTTGTGTTCCTATGTCTTGGGGTGTTGCTGCCGGTGGTGGCATTATTTTTGGGTAAGCTTTTGCGTCCGCATAATCCTAGTGATGCGAAGTATACCACATATGAGAGCGGTATTGAGCCATTTCACGATTCCCGTGTACAGTTCAATGTCCGCTATTATATTTTTGCCCTAATGTTTGTTATTTTTGATGTAGAGACGGTGTTTTTATATCCATGGGCAGTGGCCTATGATAAGTTAGGACTATTTGCGTTAATTGAAATGTTGATTTTCGTGATTATGCTGGTCATTGGCTTAATCTATGCTTGGAAAAAGAAGGTGCTACAATGGATTTAAAACTAGAAGACCTTTCTCCTCAGGAAATGAAAGAGTTAGAACGAAATGTATTTTTCGCGACGCTGGAGCAAATTAAGGCTTGGGCACGAAGTAATTCTTTGTGGCCAATGACATTTGGTCTGGCTTGTTGTGCGATTGAGATGATGGGTACTGGGGGAGCAAACTATGACCTCGACCGTTCTGGAACGATCTTTCGTACGTCGCCTCGACAATCGGATTGTATGATTGTTTCTGGAACCGTGACAAAGAAAATGGCGCCGATTTTACGCCGTTTGTACGATCAAATGCCAGAGCCAAAGTGGGTAATTGCCATGGGTTCTTGTGCGACTGCCGGCGGCCCGTATGTGAAATCGTATTCCGTTGTTAAGGGTGTCGATCAAATCGTACCTGTCGATGTTTATATCCCTGGATGCCCGCCAAACCCAGCTGCATTAATTTATGGCATTAATAAGTTAAAGGAAAAGATTCGCTATGAGGCGAAGACTGGGAAGAAGGTGATTTAATCAATGAGCGGGGAAAAGGACATCGAACAATTGAAAAGAGAAGCCGCAGAAAAGGCAAAAGCAGCGGCGCTCGCTAAGCGTCAAGCAAAGGCTGCTGGTGAAGCTCCTCCAAAGCCAGTGGAAGAGTCACCGAAAGCAGCAGAACCAGTTTCATCTGGCGGAGATGCCGATGACTTAGCGAAGAAAAAAGCAGCTGCGGCAGCGAAGGCGAAGGCTGCTGCACTCGCAAAGAAGAAGCGTGAAGGAATCGCCGATGAGCCAGCTGCACCTACAGTGGAAGCTCAAGCCCAGCCGGAAGAGCCAGCCGCACCGTCGGCCTCATCAAACGACGCCGATGATCTAGCAAAAAGAAAAGCGGAAGCAGTGGCGAAAGCGAAAGCCGCAGCGGCAGCGAAACGGAAAGCCATGGAGCAGGCAGGAGGCGCCGCACCGTCGACACCGAGTGAAGCACCAGCCGAACCGGAAGCACCAGCGGCAGATGCGGGCGAAGACGACCTTGCGAAGAAAAAAGCAGCGGCAGTAGCAAAAGCCAAAGCGGCGGCTGCAGCGAAGCGAAAAGCGATGGAATTAGCCGGAGGCGATACACCATCAGCCGATGCGGGTGAGAGTGCACCTGCAGGAGATGATGCGAAAGCCAAAGCGGCAGCAGCAGCAAAAGCAAAGGCAGCGGCGGCAGCCAAGGCCAAAGCAGCAGCAGCGGCGAAGGCGAAAGCGGGCGTATCGGGTGGCGATACATCAGCAGGCGCAACCGATGATGAAAAAGCAAAAGCAAAGGCAGCAGCGGTAGCCAAGGCCAAAGCAGCGGCAGCAGCCAAAGCGAAAGCAGCAGCGGGAGGAAAAGCCGGTGATACAGCGCCAGCCGCATCGGAGGCCGTAGCACCGTCACCAAATCAGCCATTTTTAGATAAATATGTGAAGGTTATTACAGAGAATCTGGGATCGGATGTTTTAGAAGATTCTTATATTAATAAACTATCCAAAGATGTTCCGACACTTGTGGTTAAGAAAGATACATATTACAAGGTGGCTCAATTTTTAAAGTATAATGAGCTTCTAGGATTTGACTATCTGTCTGAACTGCATGGTACGGATTTTGTTACGCATATGGAAGTGTATGTTCACTTATTCTCATACAAAAATCGCCAATCGGTGGCGTTAAAAGTGAAAATTGACCGTGATGAACCAACAATCAATTCCTTGCAGCCAATTTGGGCTGGAGCCAACTGGCCTGAATGTGAAGCCTATGATTTACTCGGAATTAAGTTTGAAGGACATCCGAATTTACATCGGATTATGCTTGGAGAAGATTGGGTTGGCCATCCACTGCGTAAAGATTATCAACAGTATGATGTGGAGGTGTAGAGGATGATCAGAACAGAAGAAATGTTACTAAACGTCGGTCCTCAGCATCCTAGTACGCACGGAGTATTCCGGCTAGTCATTAAAATCGATGGAGAAATCATTACCGAAGCAACGCCTGTCATCGGATATTTACACCGAGGAACAGAAAAAATTGCGGAAAACCTGCAGTATACGCAGATTATTCCCTATACGGACCGAATGGACTATCTGTCAGCCATGACCAACAACTATGTGATCTGTCATGCGGTTGAAACCATGATGGGAATTCAGGTTCCTGAACGTGCGGACTTCCTGCGCGTTATTGCCATGGAATTGGGCCGCGTTGCCAGTCACCTTGTTGCTTGGGGCACTTATATTCTTGACCTTGGCGCAACAAGCCCATTCATCTATGCTTTCCGGGACCGCGAAATGATTATCAATATGCTGAATGAGCTATCGGGAGCGCGCCTGACGTTTAACTATATGCGTGTTGGCGGCGTGAAGTGGGATGCACCAGAAGGCTGGATTGAAAAGGTGAAGGACTTTGTTCCTTATATGCGCGAACAGCTTGCAGGGTATCACAGCCTTGTCAGCGGCAATGAAATCTTTTTGGACAGGGTAAGGGGTATTGGCAAGTATACAAAAGAAGAGGCCATTCAATATTCACTCAGCGGTCCAAACCTTCGCTGTACCGGCGTGAAATGGGATCTTCGTAAAGATGAGCCATATTCAATTTACGATCGGTTTGAGTTTGATGTTCCGACATCAGAGGATGGCGATTGCTTAGCCCGGTACAATCTTCGTTTGGATGAGATTGAACAATCACTGCGCATCCTTGAGCAGGCAGTGGAGCAATTCCCAGCCGAAGGCGAAATTCTTGCGAAGGTGCCAAAGATCATTAAGGCGCCAAAAGGGGAAGCATTTGTCCGAATTGAATCACCTCGTGGGGAAATCGGCTGTTATATTGCCAGCGATGGTAAAAAAGAACCGTATCGCTTGAAGTTTAGAAGACCATCATTCTATAATCTGCAAATTCTCCCGAAATTATTAGTAGGCGAAAATATTGCAAACCTGATTGCTATATTAGGGGCAATTGATATTGTCCTTGGGGAGGTGGACGGCTAATGATTGAAGAGTTGCTCCAATCAAGTCCGGGATGGGCTAATTTTGGAATCTTCTTTTTGCTCGGAGTTGTCTTGCTTTTAATCGTACTTGGATTCGTTACCTACGGAATCTTAGCAGAACGGAAAGTTATGGGTTACATGCAATTGCGCCACGGTCCAAACCAACTAGGCGGCCCTTGGGGACTACTGCAAACTGTTGCCGACGTTTTGAAGCTCTTACTGAAAGAAGATATTATTCCAAAGGCAGTAGACCGGCCACTATTTATCATTGCACCGGTTGTTGCGTTTGCACCATCGTTCGTGGTACTTGCGACATTACCTTTTACCGATAAGTTTCAATTCGCAGATATTGGCGTTGGCTTGCTTTATTATATTGCCGTTTCCGGATTAACAGTGTTTGGGATGCTGCTGGGCGGTTGGGCATCGAATAATAAGTACGCCCTCTTAGGGGGCATGCGGGCAGCGGCACAGATGATTTCTTATGAAATTCCGCTTGTCATGGCTGTTCTTGGGGTTATTTTGTTAACTGGAAGTTTGAATTTAAATGATATCGTTGATGCTCAAAAGGGCGGATGGTTCATCCTTTTGCAGCCGATTGGGTTTATTGTCTTTTTTATCGCATCGATTGCAGAATTAAACCGTACGCCATTTGACCTTCCAGAGTCAGAAAACGAACTGGTTGCCGGTTACTTCGTCGAGTATTCCGGATTTCGCTGGGCGTTCTTCATGCTTTCAGAGTATGTGTATGTATTTGGAATGGCGACACTTACTACGGTTGTCTTTTTAGGAGGGTGGCTGCCGCCGTTTAGTTTCCTTGGTTTTATTCCGGGCGCAGTATGGTTTGCCCTTAAATTTTGTACCGTCGTCTTTGTTTATTTCTGGATTCGCAGTACGCTTCCTCGTTTCCGCGCGGACAGACTGATGGAATTTGGCTGGAAGGTTCTTCTGCCAATTGCCTTAGGAAACATTTTCTTGACGGCCTTGATTAAATCGTTATTTTTCTAAAATGCAATAACGTGACGGACACATTAAACAATTTTTAAACTGAAAAAGGGGTGAAAAACGTGCTTGGATTAGCAAAAGGCTTAAAATATACCCTAAAACAATTGTCTCGCGAAAAGATCACATATGACTATCCGAATAAGCCGCTTCCGCTGCCGGACCGCTTCCGCGGGATTCAGAAATTCTATCCGGAAAAATGTATTGTCTGCAATCAATGTATGAACATCTGTCCGACAGAATGTATCAACTTGACAGGTAAAAAGCATCCGGACCCAGCGAAAAAAGGCAAAATTATCGATACCTATGACATCAACTTCGAAATTTGCATCCTTTGTGACCTATGTACGGAGGTTTGCCCGACTGAAGCCATCATCATGACGAATAATTTTGAGCTCGCTGAATACAGTCGCGATATGTTATTTAAAAACTTAGAATGGTTGGATGAAAACGACGAAAATATACGGAAGGAGAATAAAGCATGACCTTTTCAGGCGAATTTCTCGCTTTTATGGGCCTCGCCCTAGTAGCGATCATCGGCGGCGTGCTCTTATTGAACCTTACCAGAGTTATTCATATGGTCGTTGCCCTCATCTTCACGTTCGTTGCCATTGCCGGAATTTACGTGTTGCTTTCTGCGGAATTCATTGCAGCTGTGCAGATCTTAATCTATTCCGGTGCCATCACGATCATCATGCTGTTTGGCATCATGTTAACGAAGCATGATGACGAGGGTGAACCAAAAACAGGCAAATGGAGAAAGTTTCTTCTATTATTAGGCGTTTTGGGCTTTGCCTTTGCCATGTATCTTGGTATCTACAATTTCAACATCGACCAGGTTCCGACCACACTGCATGAAAACAACACCATGCAAATCGGTAAAGCACTATACTCCAAACACATTATTCCGTTTGAGTTAGTTTCTGTTTTACTATTAGTTGCTTTGGTTGGTTCAATTGTCTTGGCTAAAAAAGAGGATAAGGAGGCGGATAAGGAATGAGTTCAGTTCCCGCTTCAGCCTTCCTGGCACTAGCACTGATTTTATTTTGCATCGGCTTATACGGTGCATTGACAAAGAGAAATACCGTTATCGTTCTCATTTCGATCGAATTAATGCTTAATGCTGTGAATATTAATCTGGTCACCTTCAGCAAATACGGCATGGCGCCATCGATTACAGGTCAAATCTTTGCACTGTTCGCGATCAGCGTTGCTGCCGCTGAAGCAGCGGTCGGCCTAGCGATTCTCATCGCACTTTACCGCAACCGCAAAACCGTCAACATCGACGAAATCGATTCAATGAAAAACTAGACAGACAACTTTGGGTGCCATTTTTGGGTGTAAGGGCACCATTAAAGGGGATAGTGATAATGATGGAAAATGCATGGCTAATTCCGCTTTTCCCGCTATTATCGTTTTTGATCCTTCTTCTATTCGGTAAGCGATTGAAGGAAGCGAGTGCGTATGTCGGGATTCTGCTTACGCTGGCATCGCTTATTTATTCGATTTTAGTGCTATTTGAGCGCTTTTCAGAGCCGACCTATGTCACGAAGTTTGACTGGCTCACGATAGGAGATCTTCATCTAACAGCGGGCTTTGAAGTGAATCAATTAAATGCATTAATGCTGTTTATCGTATCGCTCGTCAGTTTCTTGGTACATACCTATTCAAAGGGTTATATGCACGGAGACGAGCGCTTTCATGTGTTTTATGCGTACTTAGGATTATTTACCTTTGCCATGCTTGGCCTTGTTATTTCGCCAAACCTGCTGCAAACGTATATTTTCTGGGAACTTGTCGGAGTCGGTTCCTTCCTATTAATCGGTTTTTATTTTTACAAAGAAGAAGCAAAGGCAGCTGCGAAAAAGGCGTTCATCATGACCCGTATCGGGGACGTTGGCCTCTTTATCGGGATGGCCCTTCTCTTCTGGCAAACAAAGAGCTTTGAATATAGTGATATTTTTGCGGCTGTTGACGCAGGTCAAGTGTCTGGCACGATGATCACGTTAACTGCCATCCTGATTTTTATCGGGGCAATGGGTAAATCAGGTCAGTTCCCGCTCCACACATGGCTTCCGGATGCGATGGAAGGTCCGACACCAGTGTCGGCGTTAATCCACGCTGCGACGATGGTTGCTGCCGGGGTATACTTGGTTGCGTCCTTATTCCCATTGTTCGCCGCCAGCCATACTGCCCTTATGACCGTTGCCGTCATCGGCGGCTTTACCGCAATTTTTGCGGCCAGCATCGGTCTTGTACAAACAGATATTAAACGAGTTCTTGCTTACTCAACTGTCAGCCAGCTTGGCTACATGATGCTCGCGCTAGGTTCTGCCGGTTATGTCGCAGGTGTTTTCCACCTGATGACACATGCATTCTTCAAGGCATTGCTTTTCTTGGCTGCAGGTTCCGTTATTCATGCGGTGCATACGCAGAACATCGAGGAAATGGGCGGGCTTTGGAAAAAGCTCAAACTGACTGGACCATTATTCTTAATCGGAACACTCGCCATTAGTGGTGTGCCATTATTATCCGGTTTCTTCAGTAAAGATGAAATTTTAGCAGCGGCCTGGGAAGGCGGACATCCGGTTCTCTTCGTCCTTGCTTTAGTCGCAGCCTTCTTTACCGCATTTTATATGTTCCGCCTGTTCTTCATGGTCTTCACTGGTGAGGCACGCGGCGAGCAAAAACATGTTCATGAATCGCCATCTGTGATGACGTTCCCAATGATTATCCTGGGCGTTCTCGCTGTGGTCGCTGGTTATGTGAACACACCTTGGTTCGGCACTTTCCTTGGTGACTGGCTCGTTGATGGCAATGAAGCACTTGCCAGCCATGGCCACCACGAAGGTCCAGTATGGATTATGATTCTAGCAACAGTTGTATCTTTGCTCGGAATCTACCTTGCATGGTTAATTTACGGCAAGCGCTCCGTTTCCCGCAATTGGTTGAGCGGCAGCGGCGACATGCTGCACACCGTGCTGTTAAACAAATATTACGTCGACGAATTCTATCAACTTACCATCGTCGCTATCACTAAAGGAATCAGCTACTTTTTACGTTTCATTGATACCTTCCTTGTGGAAGGCATCGTCAAAGGCATCACCGGCATTGTCCAAGGACTTGGGGCAACAGGTTCGAAATTGCAAACCGGCCAGGTGCAAACGTACGGAGCAGTGGCGTTTATAGGACTGGCGTTACTCGCCGTCATCTATGCATTAACAGGGGGGTACTTACGATGAATTTACATGCTGTTCTCTCAATCCTAGTATTCTCCCCTTTACTAGGTATCGCCGTGTTAGCGTTCATGCCAAAAACGCAGGAAAAATCAATCAAATTGGTTGGCTTCTTGGCGACCCTGCCGGCATTATTACTAGCACTTGCAGCTTACGCACATTATCTTGCCGGTAAACATTTGAGTGATTTCTCTGTTTCTGCTGCATGGATTCAATTCCGCGGCATGAACATGGAGAAGCCATACTTCGCGGTTAACTACGAACTTGGCCTTAGCGGCTTCCAGTTGCTTCTAGTCGTACTAACAGCAGTTGTGGCAACGCTCGCAGCAATTGCCGCCCGTTATATTAAAAAAGAATGGAAAGGCTTCTTCATGCTGTTCCTTCTTTTAGAAGTAGGCATGCTCGGCGTGTTCACAGCGGAAAACCTAATTCTATTCTTCATCTTCTTCGAGGTGACGCTCATTCCGACGTTCTTCTTAATCGGAAAATGGGGTTATTTTGAAAAAGAAAAAGCGGCATACAGCTTCTTGATTTATAACGGTTTGGGTTCTGCGGTTCTTCTTATCGTGATCATGATCCTGTTTGCAAAAACAGGCACAACCAATATCAATATTTTAAAAGACATTCTGGCAGATCCAAGTGCACCGCTTTCCGGGGACTTAAAGCTCGGCCTCTTCATTGGACTGTTAGTGGCTTTTGGAGTCAAATTACCGATTTTTCCATTGCACAGCTGGATGCTTCGTGTCCACGTACAAGCACCCGTGCCAACGGTTATGATTCACTCAGGGATTCTTTTAAAAATTGGTGCGTACGGATTAATTCGTTTTGGAATGGGGTTGTTTCCCGAGCAGTTTGAGTCTCTTTCGACGCTCATTGCTGTTCTTGGAGTGATTAACCTTCTCTACGGGGCGTTCCTTGCGTTCATTCAAACAGACTTTAAAATGGTTTTGGCTTACTCGTCGATTTCTCACATGGGAATCGTGCTAATTGGACTTGCGGCAATGAATGAAGCCGGTGTTCAAGGGGCAATTTTCCAAGTGATTTCACACGGTTTGATTTCGGCTTTATTGTTCTTCTTGGTGGGTGTTCTCTATGAGCGCACCGAAACGTCGCTTATTGGAAACCTTGGCGGAATGGCGAAGGGGATGCCGGTTGCGGCGGGCTTCTTGCTTGCCGGGGCAATGGCATCACTCGGACTTCCTGGTATGTCTGGATTCGTCAGCGAATTCATGGCGTTCCTAGGCTTGTTTAAAGAAATGCCTTGGCTTGCGGCCGTTGGTACAATCGGGATCATTATGACAGCTGCGTACCTGTTACGCGCCGTGCTTGGCATGACGTTTGGCAAGTCGCACCGCGAATTTACCGGCGTGCTTGACCTTAAGGGCGTTGAATTCGTGCCAGTAGTGGTACTGATGTTGTTAATCGTGTTAATTGGTGTTTACCCAAGTGTTCTAAGCTCACCGCTGCAAGCCACACTTGAGACGATCATGCCAGGGCTAGGAGGGTGATGAAGGATGAGTATTGAGACATTAAGTCAGTATAACTGGAGTGTCATGCTTCCTGAGTTCATTATCCTTGGTGTTGCAGCACTTCTGACAATTATGGATTTATTTATGCCGAAGGGGCAGGACCGCCGCATTCTCGGCTGGATCAGCATTGCAGCTATCATCGCTGCCATCGTTTCAACAGCCAGCTTAGCGGGTGGCGCGGTTGTTTCGATTTTGGATGATACTTTCCGCCTTGATAGCTTTGCGATTGCGTTTAAACTGCTGCTCTTAGGTGGGGCAGGATTGGTCATGTTCCTTGCTGTCAGCTATCCGGCTAAAGATGGCATGGAAGAGTACCGTGGTGAATTTTACTATCTATTCTTAACCGCCTTGCTCGGTGCGATGTTTATGACATCGAGCGGTGATTTAATTACCTTATTTATCGGGTTAGAATTGTTAACTGTTTCTTCTTATGTTTTAGTGGGTATTCGTAAGCATCATCTTGGCTCAAACGAATCGGCAATGAAATATGTCATCAACGGCGGTATTTCCACAGCGATTACGTTGTTCGGAATGAGTTATGTTTACGGTTTAACAGGCTCAACGAACTTGCTTGCCATTGCGCGAAGCTTATCAGGGCTGACCGATGGCCAGCATGTGTACCTGTTAGGGTTATCATTTTTGATGATTTTCGTCGGCTTAGCGTTTAAACTAGCTGCGGCGCCGTTCCATATGTGGGCACCAGACGTCTATCAAGGCGCGCCAACACCGGTTACTGCGTTCCTAAGCGTTGTTTCTAAAACGGCCGGCTTTGTGATTGTGATTCGAATTTTGTTAACGGTATTTGGTTCTGCGGCTACGAAAGGCCCAGGTTCAATGCCAATCCTGCTCGACATGCAGGATTACATCGCGTTCATCGCTGGTGCAACGATGATCATCGGTAACGTGGTGGCCTTGAAGCAGTCGAACATTAAACGAATGTTTGCCTACTCAAGTATTGCGCATGCAGGTTATATTTTAGTGGCCGTAACATCACTAACATCGAATATGTTCTATTCCATTTGGTTCTACCTGCTTGCTTACTTGTTCATGAACCTTGGTGCCTTTGCGGTCATCCAAGTGGTTTCGGAAAAAACAGGCTCAAGCAAAATTGCCGATTTCGCAGGGTTGTACCGCCGCTCACCAGGCTTGGCTGTGGTGATGGGAATTCTCCTTATTAGCTTGGCAGGTTTCCCGGGAACAGCCGGCTTTATTGGTAAATTAAACATCTTTATCGGAGCGTTTTCAGGTACTCCGCATTATGTGTTAGCATCGGTCATGATTGCGACAACCGTCGTGTCATATTTCTACTATTTTGGTGTGATGACACAAATTTTCTTCCGCCCAGCAGCTAGTGAAGAGAAGTTCCACATTCCTGCTGGAATTCTCGTAGTCTTGATTGTTGCTGTTGTTGGAAGCATCCTGTTCGGCGTAATGCCAAACATCGCTTTAGACTTTATGAACAACAACTTAGATATCTTAGCGGACTTTTTTAGCTAAGGTGGAAAAAACGGGCGGCTTTGGGGAAGGTCGCCCGTTGGTTAAATTAAAAGGGGTAGTTTTTTAAAAGAAGAGGTGGGGAGCCTCTTCTTTTTTGTGTGGAGATTTTTTAAAAAATGTCACATTTATCGTGAAAATAGAAAAATTTAGAAATTGTTACGTTTTTCACACGTTGATGTGATAGAATAGTCATTGTGTAAAAAGGAGGGAGCCGTTGGATGAATGATTTCGGGCAAATAGCGTTAGTCAGTATTCTGTCGCATTTAGTGTTCATTGCGCTGTCATGGTGGGCATTGCAGGCGATTCGCTTGGAAAAACTGCTGCGGCCAAACCATGTGTTTCAGGCGCGGGTACTGTACATATTATTAGCCATTTTCATTGGATCATCTGTTAGTAATTTTTTCCTTGATTATTTGCAATGGTCCCAGCAGCTGCCTATGCTTTTACAATAAAAATGCTAATTTGGTAAAAATTTAGGTCTTCGTACATGTTCCAATTTGTCCATATTTTGAGTACAATTCTCTTTGTGTGGAAAAATAATAGCAGTGGTTTAATGTGATAAAGTGAACATTTGAATCTTTTTGTTCTATCACTCGTATATAGTTTGAAACTTGTCTAAAAGTGACGACATTTCCCAAGTATGCTTAGCTCCTCCTTGGAAACAATGGTAGTAAGGGGGAGTAGAGAGATGAAAAGAAATTGTAAGATTTTTTTAGGTATGGTTTCAATTTTATGCTTGATCCTGGTTGTGATTGGGAACCGAACAACTGAAGCGAACGGCGGACTGGATTCTTTAAAAATAGGAAAAAGTCGCGACGACAATGCGTCTTTTTTTCAAAACAGCGGCGGACAGGATTTAGCGAAAATGGGCTCTGTTTTACAAGCCGAACATATTTTGCTCAATGAATGGTCGTATTATGCACGAGAACATCTGGTTGGCCTGAAAAGTGAGAAGGAAGTTCAGGAATACGTAGATAAGCTTCAGCAAAAATTCCCCGATTGGAAATGGTCTGTGAAAAATACCAGCGAATATCGGGAAGTCACAGCAGTATCTCCAACAACTAAACACCACGACGAAATGCTTCAAATTATGGCAACCCACACAAAACAACCTAGCGATGCGTATATAGTTTATAGAGTCAGCGGGAAAGAATGGAACAAGGAGTCAGAGGCCTTTTTCACCACTGAGAAATTTAGAAGTAGGCTATCTGACATATTTAGTGGAAAACCGACAGTTTTCTCTTGTATGAAAGGCGTTTTCAGTGATAAGATTGATAAGGCTTTATCTAAGGCATCAAGCAGGATAATGTCAAGTTTTAATGCAACAGAGATCGAAGCGTTAAAAGAGGAGACTTTCATGTCTGTTTCGGCAACATCGCCAATGTTTACAGGCTCCATAGATCATAAAGAAAATAACATGAATTTACAAATTGGCATACGCTCCGAAGGATTGGGCGGTGAAACTACCATTGTAGTTGGCACACCAATCATTACGATTGAATATTAATATAGAGAAAATGGACGCGGAGGGGAATACTCTTGGAAAAGATCATCGTCCGCGGCGGACAAAGGCTTACTGGAACGGTAAAAGTGGAAGGTGCAAAAAATGCCGTCCTGCCTGTTATCGCTGCAACATTATTAGCAAGTGATGGAAAAAGTGTAATTCGTGATGTACCTACACTCTCCGATGTATACACAATTAATGAAGTTTTACGCAACCTAAATGCTGAAGTGGTATTTGACAATAATACAGTTGTTGTTGATGCATCCAGAGAGTTAAAAGATGAGGCGCCATTCGAATACGTTCGTAAAATGCGCGCATCTAGCCTTGTAATGGGATCACTCTTAGCACGTAATGGCCGGGCTCGTGTGGCTTTGCCTGGCGGCTGCGCAATTGGATCCCGCCCTATCGATCAGCATCTTAAAGGCTTTGAAGCCATGGGTGCAAAGGTGAAGGTAGGAAATGGCTTTATCGAAGCGGAAGCAGATGGCCGCTTGAAAGGTGCCAAGATTTACTTGGATTTCCCAAGTGTTGGTGCAACCGAAAACATTATGATGGCAGCAACCTTAGCGGTTGGAACGACTATTATTGAGAACGTCGCAAAAGAACCAGAAATCGTTGATCTTGCAAACTTCCTCAACAAAATGGGAGCAAAGGTCCGAGGCGCTGGCACGGGCACGATTCGTATTGAAGGTGTGGACGTGTTGTTCGGTGCTGACCATAACATTATTCCTGACCGCATTGAAGCAGGTACCTTTATGGTTGCTGCTGCGATTACGGGCGGAGATGTGTTGGTAAAGGGTGCTGTTCCGGAACATTTATCTTCATTAATTGCGAAGATGGAAGAAATGGGTGTAGAGATTCATGAAGAAGAGGATGGCGTTCGTGTTATCGGTCCTGATCGTTTGAAGGCCGTTGACATTAAAACGATGCCGCATCCAGGTTTCCCAACGGATATGCAATCTCAAATGATGGCTTTATTACTTCGTGCTGAAGGAACTTCAATGATAACTGAAACGGTGTTCGAGAATCGTTTCATGCATGTCGAAGAATTCCGTCGTATGAATGCCGATATTAAAATTGAAGGCCGTTCTGTCATTTTAAATGGCTCTTCGAATTTGCAGGGTGCAGAAGTGTCTGCGACAGACCTACGTGCAGCTGCTGCTTTAATTTTAGCTGGATTGGTTTCTGAAGGCGTGACACGCGTGACCGAGTTGAAACACTTAGACCGCGGCTACGTGGATTTCCACGGCAAGCTTGCAGGATTAGGTGCCGATATTGAGCGCGTGAAAGAAGCCGAAGAGATCTTCGTTGAAGTTGAGAAATATGTTTCAGATATGAATGCTTAGATTTTGGTTATTATTATTTGATTAGTGGAAACCGAAGAATGTGTGGTGGTCTGATATCAGACCATCCTGCATGCTTCGGTTTTTTCGTGTTTATGGTTGAGTTGGGATTCGGTGTCAAATTTGGCGTCAAATTTGGTGTCAAATTTGGTGTCAGGCACCGCTCGTGGACATATGTCCATGGACGGTGCCTGACACCCTTTGTGTACATTTGTCCTCCTGTGGTGGATATTTGTGTTTGCAAAAAAAATCTGTAATAAATGCTTGTCCGCTTCCATATGTTTAAGTGAGATGCAATCCGGCAGAGTGTCAGGTTGTGAAAATACAAACTGGAGGCACAATCATGAAAAAAATCAAACCACTCATCGCACTAGCAGCAGTCCTCATTGCCTTGACTCTAATCATTCCCGCTGTACTTGTATTACCCTTTTCAGATGTACAAAAGGCAAGTGGAAAGTTAGGCGAGAATCTAACCAAATCCCCGGACAAAGTAACCAATGTAACGTCCCCATCCGCAGATGCAGCCGTAGAGGTCGCTGTCTATCGATCATCGAAATCCAAAATCGAAAATGTCGATTTAGAAAATTATCTGATTGGAGTGGTGGCAGCTGAGATGCCTGCTGATTTTGAGGAGGAGGCCCTCAAGGCACAGGCGTTGACAGCGAGAACCTATATCGTCAATCGATTGATTACTAAGGATACGATGGGAGCGCCAAAAGGCTCTCATGTTACCGATACTCAGATTCATCAGGTATACAAGAGCGATGATGAACTGCGGAAGGAATGGGGAATGAATTATGACTGGAAAAAGAAGAAAGTCTTAGAGGCCGTTCGGGCAACAAGCGGGCAAATTTTAACCTATGATGGCAAGCCGATTGATGCCTTGTTCTTTTCTACCAGTAATGGATATACGGAAGACTCCGAAGATTACTGGTCAGGAAGCATTCCCTATTTAAGAAGTGTATCGAGCCCATGGGATAAAAATTCTCCTAAATTTAATAGTCAAAAAGTGATTACGGTAAAAGAGTTTGAATCGAAACTTGGGGTAAAAATCGGGTCTGGTAAAACGATTGGCAATGTGGTTGCAAAAACGACCGGGAAACGTGTGGCGAAGGTGAGTTTTAATGGTAAGGTTCTAAGCGGCAGGGAAATTCGTGATAGACTCGATTTGAGATCATCTGACTTTTCTTGGGAACGGAAGGGCAATAATATTGTGATCACGACGAAAGGCTTCGGTCATGGTGTCGGCATGAGTCAGTATGGCGCGAACGGCATGGCGGAAGAAGGCTCGGATTATAAGGAGATTGTGAAGCATTACTACAAAGGTGTCGAAATCACCTCGGCAGAAAACATGCTAGCGACGATTACGGCGCAGAAATAGGATTTGGGGAGCCAGGCAGGGATGCCTGGCTTTTTGGTGTGGTAGGTGGGGTAGGGTTAGATTTAGTTGGATTGGGTCAGTTCGGGTCGGGCAGGGCTGGAAAGGGTGAGTGACCGATAAAATTTAAATAGTGGTCGATAAAATATGAAAGTGCCCGATAAATTCCCAAAACCGGCCTATAAATGGTCAGGTCATCAAAAATGGTAACTAATCATGTGCATTTGGCAATGAATCTAGCATCAAATTCAGACTGAAAATGGATGGGGTATCAAAAAAGGTAATTAAAAGTGAGACTTTGCAACGGATCTAAGTCCAAATAGGGCTGATACTTCATAATAGGAGAAAACGCCTGCTATTAACCAGCCACACACCTGAAAATTTCGATATACTTGACCACTATCATCTTTCATATAAAGATATCCCCACGGGAGTCCAATGTCCTGACTGCCCCTTTATACCAATGAACTATAAAAATGGTAGATGGATCTGCCGGAATTTCAATTGCCATTCAAAAACTGCTCATATTCAAGCCATCTATGATTATTTTCTTCTCATTAAGCCCTCGATTACAAACTCAGAACTACGACATTTTTTACATATCGAATCCCCAACAAGTGCGAAGAGAATCCTCCATAAACTGGACTTCACCTTTTCAAGGGCCAATAAAAATAGAATTTACTTTATTAACTCTAGTAAACGCATAAAGGGCTGAAAAAATTTTTTCTCCATTTATGCATAAAAACTTCCTCAGTGTCGAAAAATAAGTTTTAAAAATTTTTTCAGACTAGTGTATATAATTCTACTTATCTGTTCAGAATGATTGCTGAGGTGATGAAAATGAGAGAGGAAGAAAACAAGCGATCTTCTCAAAGTTCCAGCGTTAAACGCTTTTTCAAAAAGCGTTGGGTATTTCCAGCCATTTATATTGCAAGTGCAGCAATCATTTTAACCGGAGTTCTTTGGTATCAAGCGAGCGGTAGTAACACAGATAAGTATGACTACAAGTCTACTGATATCGCGGGTAAAAAGAACCAAGCTCCAGCAGTAGAAGTTAACAAAGCACTAGAAAACTTCAAAATGCCGGTTGCAATGGAAGATGCTCCAGTTATCAAAACGAAATTCTATGATTTCAAGGGAAAAGCTGAAGATCAAGAAGCAGCATTAGTATACTACGATAACACTTACAACCAAAGTACAGGTGTCGACATTACGGCGAAAAACGGCGAATCATTTGATGTATTGGCATCACTTAGCGGAACTGTTACTCGTGTCGAAGAAGATGCTACACTTGGTAACGTGATTGAAATCGAGCACGACAATGGGATTGTGACCCAATATCAATCCGTAAAAGACATTCAGGTCAAGGTTGGCGAACAAGTAAAACAAAATCAAGTGATTGCCAAGGCTGGGCAAAGCTTGTTCAATGAAAAAGCTGGAACGCATGTACATTTTGAAATTCGCAAAGATGGCGTTGCTGTAAACCCAACAACATATTTTAACAAATCGTTGAGTGCTTTACAGGAAGACACACTTTCGAACGATAGCACAGAGTCAGTGGAAATGCCGAAACAAAAGCAAGAGGATCAAATGATTGAAGATCCAGATTCAACGGACACTCCATCTGATAAAGAAGACGAATCAACAAACTCAAAAGACAAGAAAAACTCTTAATATTGTTATAAAGGGGGAAGAGGGAACTCTCCTCTTTTTTTTGCATTTTAAGGATGGAAATACAATTTTTTGAAAAACTAACCTCGTGTAGACTTACTTCATGGGGGAGTATCATGCCAACAATTATTCGGATAGGATTAGTAATTATCTCTTGGTTGACCATCTTTTATCTGCCAAAAGAAACTGTGAAAAAGTATACACCAGTAGCCACTTTTTCATCGCTGCTGGTATTAATATTAAGCATGCTGTCATTTCGGTTTAAATGGTGGAAAGTAAAAGGCGGCGTCTCGCAGAAAATCTTTAACGACTTTAGCTTCATTTTTGGACCCTATTTTATCGGCACGATTTGGATATTCCATCTGACCTTCAGGAGATTCTGGTTATATGGGTTGGTCAATATATTCATGGACACCATGCTATTATATCCGCTTAATACACTCTTTGAAAAATTAGGACTATATAAATTAACCCGGATTACACCAAAACAGCTTCTATACACCACACTCAGTTTTGCACTAGGACTATATGGATTTCAACTATTCATAAACAAACCAAAATCCAGTGAATAAGCTGGATTTTTTTGTTAAAATAGAAGGACAAGGAGGGATTTTTTTGAAAAAAATATTCGGGATCCTGCTAATTGTGCTGATGTCCGCCTTGATTATCGCTGGCTGTAGTAAGGAACCCACACCCCAGGACAGATTCTCTGACTACATAGCCTTATGGAATCAGCAGAAGTTTGATAAGATGTATGATTATCTTTCAAATGATGCGAAACAGAAAATCACCAAAGACGAATTTACAAACCGCTATCAAAAAATCTACCAAGACCTTCAGATTCAAGACCTCAAGATTGACTTCAAAAAACCAAAAGAGGATAAGCAGGCTGACAAGGAACAAGCCCAATATTCTTTTACCGCTAAAATGAGCAGTATTGCTGGATCTATTCAATTTACCCACAAAGCTACTTTGCAGAAGGAAGACAGAGACGATAAGAAGAACTGGTATGTAGACTGGAATACTGAGTACATTTTTCCAAAATTGAAGGAGGGGGATACGATTGGCCTGAGCACGGTTGCGCCGAAACGGGGCGAGATTGTCGACCGGAATGGCAATGGGCTGGCAGTGAATGGACAGGTGTATGAGGTAGGCGTGATTGCCGGGAAGGTGAATGAGCCTGTCATGGCACAGCTTGCGCAGTTGCTCCAGATGACACCTGAGCAGATCAATAAGGCGCTCAGTGCGAGCTGGGTGAAGCCGGAGTTGTTTGTGCCTCTGAAATCTGTATCGATGGACGATACGGAGCGTATCGCTCAGTTGGTGGCGCTGGAGCCGGTGCAGACGCGAAAGGTCGGGGCACGGATTTATCCTTATGGACAGGCTGCGGCGCAATTGGTCGGGTATGTTGGGCCGATTACGGCGGATGAGCTGGAGAAGCGGAAGGATAAGGGCTACACGAGCCGTGATGTGATTGGCAAGCGCGGGTTGGAGCAGGTGCTGGATGAGCAGCTGAAGGGCACGAGCGCCGTGAAAATCGCGATTAAGAAGAAAGATGGAAGTTCAGCGGTGGTGCTTGCGGAAAAACCAGTGGTGGATGGGAAGAATGTTAAACTGACCATTGACGCGGAGATGCAAAAGACGATCTTTGATGAAATGGGCGGGGAGGCCGGTGCTGCGGCGGCGATGAATCCTGTTAGTGGGGAAACTTTGGCGCTGGTTAGCTCACCGTCCTTTGACCCGAACCAAGCGGCGCTCGGCTTCACAGCGGACGAATGGAAGGCGCTGCAGGAGAATCCGAAGAAGCCACTGACGACCCGATTTAAGCAGGCCTATGCGCCAGGATCGGTCATGAAAGCTATTACGGCCTCAGTGGGGCTTGAGAGCGGGGCCATATCGCCTGGCGATACGGAGACGATACAGGGCAAGAAATGGCAAAAGGATGCATCGTGGGGCGGTTATTTTGTCACGCGGGTGCATGAGGGCAGCCCGATAAATTTGGAGAAAGCGTTTGTGTTTTCGGATAATATTTATTTCGCCCAGGCGGCCTTGAAGATTGGCAAGGATGCGTTTGCGAGCGGGCTGAAGAAATTTGGCTTTGAGGAAGAACTCACCTATCCATATCCGCTGGAGACTTCGAGAATTGGCGCGCTGGACAGCGATATATCGCTAGCCGATACGGGCTACGGACAGGGGCAAATCCAGATGAGCATTGTCCATTTAATGGCTGACTACACGCCATTTATCAACAATGGCAATATGATTAAGCCGATATTGTTGGACGAAGAGCAGCGGAGCCAAGTGTGGAAGGAAGCAGTGGTTTCGAGTGAACACGCAGGGCTAATCGCAGCTGACTTAAGGAAGGTGGTGGGCGATACGGGCGGTACGGCTCATGCCGCCGATATGGCTGATTATCCTTTGGCCGGAAAAACAGGCACGGCTGAAATTAAGCAGAAGCAAGGTGAAACGGGCACCGAAAACGGCTGGTTCATTGCCTACAACACGAACAATCCGAGTCTGATGATGGCGATGATGATCGAGGGTGTGCAGGGCCGAGGCGGATCGCAGGTGCCGGTGAAAAAAGTGAAGAGTGTTTTTATGAAATGGAAATGATTTTTGTAGACCAATTCGCGCGGCGAGTTGGTCTTTTTGAAGTGGTGAAGTGGGAACCATCAGTGTTTCCTGCTTAAACTGATACCAATTTTGACCTTAAGGCAGCCTATATTGATATTTTTCCAGGTCAATCACTCCATTTAATCCTACTTCAACTCCCTCTGCCTCTAAAGACAGCAATTGTTCGTGATAGGATTCATCGTCTTGAAGGGCGATTTGCCCCTTAGCGCTGATGACGCGGTGCCAGGGCAAGCGATGCTTTTTGCTCATGGAATGAAGGATGCGGACAACCTGGCGCGCTGCACGTGGACTGCCAGCCAGTTTGGCAATCTGACCATAGGTCATGACCTTTCCAGCAGGAATATTGCGAATGATTTCAACGACATTTTCGGTAAAGGGTGTCACGATGATTGATTCCTTTCTAGCAACGTATAACCATTATATAATATTGATAAAGGAGCGGGGTATCGAGATGAAAACATTACTTTTAACAGGGTTTGAACCATTTTTAGATTTTCCGATAAATCCAACTGAAAAAATTGTCAACGAGCTTGATGGAACGGTAATCGCAGGATTTGTGGTAAAAGGATTGCTGCTGCCTGTCGAATATGAGTCGGCTGGAAATCGAATGTTAGAAACTATAAAACAAATAAATCCTGATGCCGTGCTTTCACTTGGTCTAGCTGCAGGCAGAGCGGTCATCACTCCCGAGCGAGTGGCGATCAATTGCCGTGATGGTGAACCGGATAATAACGGTGTCGTTCTCCAGGATGCGCCAATTATCGAAGATGGTCCGACAGGTTATTTTTCCACACTGCCAATAAGGAAATTCGTCAATATGCTCAATGAAAGAGGATTACCGGCGAAAATTTCGAATACGGCCGGAACGTATTTGTGTAACAATATCATGTATTTGCTTTTGCACGAGCTGAAGGAGAGGCCGACGGGATTCGTGCATATTCCAGCTTCACATGAGCTGGTGCTGTATGGAAAAAAAGAGATGCCATCCTGGTCGCAACGAGATTTATTAGAGGCGGTTAAGGTAATGATTGAAGCTTTGGACTAGCAATACAGCAAGAAAAATGACACTTTTGAAAAATCTTTTCATCGACAAATTTCTCAGGAAATAATAAACGGGCGAGAAGTATTTCCCTTAGAAACCCTGGCAGAATAAGGGGTTTACTCATTTTCTTATGATTGTCGAAAAAAATGAAATTGTCCTATTTTCAAAAAACTTCTGACTAGCCCTTGTCCTGATTGTGGATTTTGTGCATAAAGCTTTATCCAAGCTAATAAAATGGTTACAAACCTTTACAAAGAGAGTGTTTGAGGTGAAGAGTCGTTTGAAGTTAGCGGGTATTTAGCCGGGGACATGATTATTCATTGTATGATAAGAAAGTAAATTACTTTCTGCCGCATGGTGATCCATCATAAAAGAAAGTGTCCACCCTACGTGGACAAAATGGTGGGAATGTCTTTTTGTGGTGCCTGTCACCATTAAAATATGCGGAAGCAGAATTCGTCGAAGTGATAAGCGGGTCTCATTTCACACTACTCACATCCAATTTAGGGAGGGCGAGAGTGTGCACGATTACATCAAAGAGCGAACTATCAAGATTGGAAAGTATATCGTGGAGACGAGGAAAACGGTTCGCGTGATTGCGAAGGAGTTTGGCGTATCCAAAAGTACAGTCCATAAGGATTTGACAGAGAGACTTCCTGAAATTAATCCAGAGCTGGCAAACGAAGTAAAAGAAATTTTAGATTATCATAAATCGATTCGTCACTTGAGGGGCGGCGAGGCGACAAAAATGAAGTATCAGAAGGAAGAAAAAGAAGGAGAGGCTGTCAAATAGTCCATGCCGACACCTTCAAAAGAAATTCCAACATAGTCAATTTTGGGGGATGTTTGAAATTCGTTTCAAGCATCACTTTTTGTGTCATAAGCCGTACAAATGATCGGGGTCAATTTGAAAAAATTTTTCGAACAAACCTATATTTATCATGGTATTCCCTTGTATTTCTCTCCTAACCGACAGTTTTCCGCAAATTTCTACGTAATTATTTTAAAACGTTATGGAAATTGTAATGAATATGATACAATAGACAATTAGGAAAAGTATGTGGAATTCCGCTTTGAGGAGGAAAGAAAAGAGAATGTTTGCAAGGGATATTGGGATTGATTTAGGAACGGCTAACGTGCTGATTCACGTAAAAGGCCGTGGAATCGTATTAAACGAGCCTTCTGTCGTTGCCATTGACAAAAATAATAATAAGGTACTAGCCGTAGGTGAAGAAGCACGCCGGATGGTTGGACGTACACCTGGGAATATCGTTGCGATCCGCCCGCTTAAGGATGGCGTCATCGCTGACTTTGACGTAACAGAAGCAATGTTAAAACATTTTATTAATAAACTTAATGTAAAAGGCTTTTTATCAAAACCGCGCATCTTGATTTGCTGCCCAACCAACATTACAAGCGTGGAGCAAAAAGCAATCCGCGAAGCGGCAGAAAAGAGCGGTGGTAAAAAGGTTTATCTAGAAGAGGAGCCAAAAGTGGCGGCAATTGGTGCCGGCATGGACATCTTCCAGCCGAGCGGCAATATGGTAGTGGACATCGGGGGAGGAACGACTGATGTTGCAGTTCTTTCAATGGGCGATATCGTGACTTCTTCCTCCATCAAAATGGCCGGTGACAAGTTCGACATGGAGATCCTCAATTACATCAAGCGCGAATACAAGCTGTTGATCGGGGAACGCACCGCTGAAAATATTAAAATTAACATCGGTACGGTATTCCCAGGTTCACGTTCAGAGGAAATGGAAATCCGCGGCCGTGACATGGTGAGCGGTTTGCCGCGTACGATTACGGTTCGTTCAGAAGAAATTGAAGGAGCATTACGCGAATCTGTGGCTGTTATCCTTCAGGCTGCAAAAAGTGTTCTTGAGCGCACACCGCCAGAACTTTCTGCTGACATCATTGACCGTGGCGTCATTTTAACAGGCGGCGGAGCATTGCTGCACGGTATCGACATGCTGCTTGCGGATGAACTGAAGGTTCCCGTTTTAGTTGCGGAAAATCCAATGGACTGCGTGGCCATCGGAACAGGCATCATGCTAGACAACATCGATCGTATTCCGAACCGAAAATTTGGATGATTTTTTGAAAAATAGATCTGAGTTCTGAACAGAAATTAGGTTATTTTTTGAAAATAGGTCTAAAATTCCCAACCGGAAAAATTTTTGGGGACATTCAGCAGTGTTGTTGTATGACCTCTGACAAATAATTCAAACAGCAAAAAGTCTAATGTAGCAGGCTAGGACAAGCCTCAGTCATTGGACTTTTTTATTTAAGCTATGTTAAAGAACATTGTTGATTTTCGAAACTCGTTGATTGGAGCGGAAGGCGCGAAGACTCCTGCGGGAGTACGGGGCAGGGGAGACCCCGCAGAAGCGAAGCGACGAGGAGGCTCCCCGGCACGCCCGCGGAAAGCGAGCGCCTGGAGCGGAAATCAACAGCCAATTGGACAGGGCCTTAAAAAAAAATTCCTCATTTTTTCGGGGATTTTTTACATGGATTGACTTTTTCCTGTAAAAAGTTAATGTGTAATTATGAATATTTTTTTATAATAGAATAAATGTGACATAATATGTATTAACTCACTGAATCCGCAGCTAGTTTGTGGGATTAGGTTAAAGGGGAAATAAAGCATGTCTGTAAATAATATAAATCGCGAACAAATGCGAACGAGAGAAGAATATAAAAAGGCCAATTTCGAAGCGGTTCAAAAAACAAAGGACGAAAAGACCGCAGCGAAACCGCAAAAAGGCAAAGAGCGGGTCAGGGTCCGCTTGATTCCGATTTGGCTTCGTCTTGTGCTCCTCGTCGTATTTGTTTTTGTTAGCTTAGCGGCTGGAGCCGTCGTAGGCTACGGGGTGCTTGGAAATGGAAAAGCAGCAGATGTTTTTAAAGAGTCGACCTGGACACATATTCGCGATTTAATTGATAAAAAATAAATGAAAGGAAGGGAGCTAATTCCCTTCCTTTTTGTGTACCTTAAGTAGTAGAATAAAGAATAAACATCAGATACTAGTAGGAGGTACTAAACACATGCTTGATATCGATCAAATTAAAGAAATTATCCCCCACAGATATCCATTTTTGTTAGTAGACCGCATTTTAGAAGTGGAAGAAGGCCAGCGGGCGGTGGGCATAAAAAATGTTTCCGCCAATGAAGAATTTTTCAATGGACATTTTCCTGACTATCCAGTAATGCCTGGGGTCTTAATCGTAGAAGCACTCGCTCAGGTTGGGGCAGTGGCCATGCTGAAAAAAGAAGAAAACCGCGGCCGTTTAGCCTTTTTTGCAGGAATTGATGGCTGTCGCTTTAAAAAGCAAGTAAAACCTGGCGACCAGCTTCGCCTTGAGGTAGAAATCACTCGCCTGCGCGGACCAATCGGAAAAGGAAAAGCCGTTGCGACCGTGGATGGCGAAGTCGCATGCGAAGCAGAAATCACCTTTGCCTTAGGGGACAAAAAAGAATAAGTTTCAGAAAACATAGCCGGGGCATCCCGGTTGTTTTTTTTCAAAAAAGTTCCATAAAACATTTGCGGTGCCCTGGGGAAACTAATAGCAGACCAAAAGGTCAAACTTTAGTGGAAAGGGGCTTTCTGCCTTGAAGAAAAGAATATCATTACTGCTTTCAGGGTCTATCCTATCTGCCATGTTGGTTGGGTTAACTGGATGTAATACCAATACCAAAAATGATATAAATCCTCCGACGCCAACCAATAACAATATCGATAATGATTTGGATAATGATGGTATTAATGACAGATACGAAAATAATTTGAATAACCGTAATTTAAGGGACAACAATGTCATTGACCGAGACCATTATCCAGAATCTGAGGACAAAAATAGGCCTACGGACAAAGACCCATCGAAAGACAACAATACCCCTCGTGAAGAAATTATCGAGGATGATATTGACCGCCACGACGCAGATAATAAAGACGAATAAGAAAGAAGGGACAGCCCCTAGCGGCTTGTCCCTTCTTACAGTTGTGAAAAAAATACGGCTCCTAATATAACCAAGAGAATCAATAAAATATAACCCAGTCCGAAGAGAATCGTCATAATCCAGCCGAGCACCTTCCGATTTGTACGAATTAAGTAAATCCCCAAGGCAATCGGCCCAAAAAGAAATCCTAGAATCGCCCAAAGCCAGCGGCTCTTATGATGCTTAGGAGCATCGATTGCCAAGTAAACCGCAATGGCAATGGCAATAAGCAAACTGATCGTACCGCTCAAAATGTTCCACTCCTTTTATACCTTTACTCTAAGTATGTCTTGGTATCGGGAAAAAATGTATAAAACCAGTCCGAGGACTGGTTTGGATTAGGTATTCTTCACTTTCAGCTTTGGCTTGCTCTTCATTTTGTCCTTGAATTCACTGAGCAGGGCTGGGCCAGCTAGGCCCTTTTGGAGAAGATTTTCAAGCAGAAGCTCGGAATAGTCGCTCTTATTGCGGCGCAAATGGCCTTCAAAAAGCACACTGATATGCTTTTCAAATTTCGTTAACGAGCTAATTTTGGTCTGAAAATACGCCGGAGCGTTCTCTTTTTTTGTGATGACCGCCTCAACAATGATGTCGCGATTTTGATCTAAAATGTTTTTGAAATAATCATAGAGGGCGAGATCGGTATAAGCTTCCATCAGCCAGGTGGAGCGGTCGTCTTCTTTATTGAGAATCAAGCCATCTTCTAACGGGACTTCAACCGAAGTGTCATCTTCTACAACTTCCAACGAGAATAACTTAAACGATTTCATCGTAACCTCCTGTGTTTATTTTTTCCTAATTATAGCATACGCTTCCCGAAAGCAAATGTCGAAAAATATTTGTCGAATTAAGTAAATATAGTCTTTTTTGAAAAATTGCTAGCTTACTTTGACAAATTCCCCCTAGAAAAACGGTTTTTCTTGTGAAAATGGCCCGGAATAAGTCCTGAAGTCGGTTTTACAGTAGGGAAGACCGGGTTGTATGATGAAACCATCAAACGAGAAGGAGTTGTAGACATGATTAATCAAGTCACTCTTGTCGGAAGGTTGACGAGGGATCCGGATTTAAAGAAGACGACGGAAGGGACTGCGGTCACCCACATCACGTTAGCGGTGAATCGCCACTTTCGCAACCACAATGGCGAGATTGAAGCTGACTTCGTACAGTGTATACTGTGGCGAAATGCGGCCGAAAACACCTACAAATATTGCCGAAAAGGCGCCTTGATAGGGATAACTGGCCGCCTGCAAACGAGAAATTATGATAATAAAGAGGGGAAACGCGTGTATGTGACAGAAGTGGTCGCTGAAACCGTACGCTTTCTCAGCGGAAAGCCCCACGATACAGTGCCTGAGCAAAAACATGATTTTGCCCATGAACAAAAACAAAATCCTGTCAGTGAGCCAAAACATGACCCCGTACCTGAACAAAAAAGGGAGGAAGTCACCATTGGATTTTAACAAAAAGGATGCTGCCAACTTAGAGCAGCTGCTAGAAAGTTTGATCAAAATGGTTGGAAAAGCAAATCATACTGTCGACAGCCTGCAAAAGCGCGTCGGTCAGCTGGAATGCCTCATTATGGAGGAGCAGCTTGAAAACAGGGAAAAAGGCCTCATTAGAATCCACTCTAAATACCCACACCAACGCTCCAATTCCAAAAATAATCCGATTCACATCAGCTAACCTGTGATTTCCCCATTCATAGAAAATCAAGCATGTCTACGCGAGTATCCTCAAAGTTGAATTCCGGCTATGGCAGCCGGAATTTTTTTGCTGTAAATCGATTTTGTCAATGTGTGTATAAAAAATAAAGAACTGGATATACTAATTGAAAAACCCCCCTGTTTTTTTTATAGAGAAGCCGCTGAACACGTGTCAGCGGCTTCTTTGATGTTACATTTTATCTTTGTGATTCTTTTCTAATTTAATAAAGTTTACAATCCCATCCGTAAAAAAAGGCTTGGCGTTTTGGTGTGAATAATTGGAATTCGACAAGTGCTTTTTTAAATCCGGATTATTCTGTAATAGTTGAAGAATGATGGAAATATCCGGACCCTCAAGCTTTTCCTTCAGAACAAACCCAGGTGCCTCCACGTTTGGCAGCAGTTTATCGAGCCCATCCACTAAATATTCTTTATCGATCTTATATATTTCCGCAAAGCGGATAACCGTTTGGTAATTTGGTACGGCTCTGTCTGTTTCATATCGACCAACAGTTGAACGGTGCATTTCCATCATTTTAGCCAGCGTTTCTTGTGACCAGTTTGCTTGTCGCGAAGCCCTCTTAGTTTTTCCGATAAAGACATTTTTCTCACCGCCGTAAAAACAATTGATGTTTTTAACTTAACGAGAAAAAGGGTTCGAAGGTTTAAATGTGTGCACAATGCACGTTTGTTAATGTGAAAATGTTGCACGAATAGATCTGTGTGGGTAAATAAGACTAGTCCAAATGGAGGAATATAGAAATTTTTGTCGAATAATAAAGGTCGAAGTGATATTTAGGGGGATTTTGATTGAAAAATAGCCATTCATTGATTTTTATTGGAGAACGAGAAGATAAGCAAAACCTGAGAATAACGAGAAAACCCAGTTTTTTCGATGCCATCTTACTTTCAAAACAATTATCTCACCCAACTAGAACCCCTTCCTATGAAGCCATCCCGCTAGGCAGTAACGCAAACATTTCCATCCATTTCTTTGATTCCAACATCCATCTCATCTACAAAGAACAATCATTACAAATTTTTTCCCGTAATTATGATCTAACCGAATCAGAAGTCTTCGACTTTTTTAACCATTTTGCGATTAAAGAAGGGAGTACCATTTCCTATCTAAGCCTTTTCCCACGTGGAAAAACAAGCAGATTAAAAAAGAAGAAAGCCCGCGTTTTATCGGAGGAAAAGGAACTGGAGGTAAGTGAAGAAAGGGAATTTTATGGTGAATTCCGAAGGGAAACAACCTGAATCAGGTAAATGCAATGAATGATTTGTTGCTGTCCTCCCTCCGTGGACAAATAAGAGAGAATGTCCACGGGCGGTGCCTGTCACCATTGATGTCACCATTGATTGAACAGTTCGAAAATCTGACACTGTTATGACACAGAAATGACACTTTCCATTGTATTATGACAATTTGTGATACTCTTTTAATCTATTTGTAACATAACTGGTACATTGTTCTGGTATAAATAGATTACTAAGGAAAGGGGAAAGCGTATGCAAACGACAATAAAGCGTATCATTCTCGCGTTACTTACAATTGTGTTGTGTGAATCAGGAACAATGGTTACATATGCACAAACAAATAGCCAAGCCCTACATAATGCTCAGCAGCAGCTTGAGCAAAAACAAAGTTTAGTAGAGCAGAAAGCACAAGAAAAACAAACCGTAAATAAAGAAATCGAATCTATACAGCAAGAATTAGAATCACTATATACATTTATTACACAGAACAAAGAAGCTATGGCTAATACGCAAAAGAAAATCGATGCAACCAACCAGTTGATCGAGAAGAAAAAAGAGGAAATTATCGCCCTTGAGGATAAAATCCTTGCCCGTAAAGGGATTATGAAGCAAAGAGCAGTCGCTCTTCAGCAGAATGATAGCGTAAGTTTAATCATCAATCTTTTCTTCGAATCAGACAGCATCTCTGAATTCATTCAGCGAGCAAGTGCGGCATCCGCATTAATGGACGCGGATAAAGAAATTTTAACAGCGCAGAAGGAAGACCTTCAAAAGATTGAAGACGATAAAAAAGAGATTGATAGACAAGAACAGGTTTTACTAGGAGACCAAAAGGTACTCGCTGCACAACAGGCTGAGCTTGATCAAAATATGCAAAAAAGGCAGCAATCTTTAACCGCTATGCAGCAAAAATATAATCAAATCGTGCAACAAATGGCGCTTGCCGAGAAGGAAAAAGCAGGCATTGAGTCACAGATGAAAGACATCCAAGCGAAGATTGCGAGCGAACAAGCTGCCTCACAAGCACGACCTGTATCAGCTCCAACTCAAAGCAAACCAGATGCAGCGGTAAAGGGCAAAGAGATATATGTAACGTCAACCGCGTATACTGCTTCCTGCGCAGGATGCTCAGGTATAACTACTTTAGGCTACAATTTAAAGGCCAATCCAAACATTAAATTGATTGCCGTTGACCCAAGTGTTATCCCTCTAGGCAGTAAAGTATGGGTAGAAGGCTATGGCGTTGCAATTGCAGGCGATACGGGTGGGGCTATCAAAGGCCACAGAATCGACGTGTTTATGCCAACCCAATCTCAAGCGTTATCATGGGGCAGAAGATCAGTGAAAGTCGTCATCTTGCAATAGAGAATATAATTAAGTAAAGATCCACAAACTTATAGGGTTTGTGGATCTTTTTTTGGATGGATTTTGTTGCCGTGATTTGGTTTTCATTGACCATAGAATTTATTTAAGGTTATTATTCAGAATATTGTCCTCTAGAACGGAGAATTTGTCTCCATATACCTTAGTGATATGCTTTTCTCCCCAAGCACAAAGTGAATTCAGAATACCTTCCAGGCTCCTACCGTATTCACTTAGCTCATACTCTACCTTTGGCGGAACTTGATTGTAGACAATCCGATTGATGACGCCATCCTCCTCCAGCTCCCTCAATTGCTGGGTCAGCATTTTTTGCGTAATATTCGGCATCAGTCGCTTCAAATCACTGGTCCGTTTCTTCCCATGCGTTAAATGGCAAAGGATCACACACTTCCACTTACCCCCGATTACCTCAAGCGTCGCTTCTACCGATATATTATATTTCTTTCTCTCCATAATTACCTCCTAATGAATAGGCACCAAAAAGTATCTATAGCACTTACAGGTACCTATAGCACTTTTAAGTACGTACTTTCTTATGTAACTCATATACCTCATAATAACATTTGCAAGTCGAAAAACAAACATAAGGAGGATACACCATGCCTTTAAATAAAAAACAAAGCACACTTGCACTGCTAGCCTTAGCCGTAAGTGCCTTTGCCATAGGAACCACCGAATTTATCAGCGTCGGATTGCTGCCGCTGATCTCGAAAGATTTACACATATCCGTCACCACCGCAGGACTGACGGTTTCTCTATACGCACTCGGGGTCATGTTCGGTGCACCCATCCTGACATCAATGACATCGCGCATGTCACGCAAAACCTTACTGCTATGGATCATGATTATTTTTATCATCGGCAACAGCATCGCTGCCAGCGCCACATCCATCGCCGTACTGCTGGCCGCACGAGTAATCTCTGCCCTTTCGCACGGCGTCTTTATGTCGATCGGATCCACCATTGCAGCTGACCTCGTCCCGGCCAACCGCCGCGCGAGCGCCATCTCGATCATGTTCTCCGGCCTCACCATCGCCACCGTGACCGGCGTGCCATTTGGAACCTTCATCGGCCAACAATTCGGCTGGAGGCTCGCCTTCATCCTGATTGTCGCGGTCGGCATCATCGGCTTGATCGCTAACCTCGTTCTCGTTCCTTCTTTTTTGAAAAAAGGAACTCAGAACAGGCTTCGAGATCAGTTCAAGCCCCTGACCAATGGCCGTCTCTTACTTCTTTTCAGCATCACGGCACTTGGGTATGGCGGGACATTCGTTGTCTTCACCTATTTATCACCATTGCTACAGGATGTAACTGGTTATAAAGAAGGAACTGTGGCGATCATTTTACTCGCATACGGTCTTGCCATTGCAATTGGAAACATGGTGGGAGGGAAGCTGTCGAACCGAAATCCAATTGGTTCCTTGTTCTATATGTTCATCGTCCAGGCCCTTGTACTTTTTGCCTTGATGTACACAGTACCTTTTAAAATCGCCGGCTTAATAACAATTATTTTAATGGGGCTACTCGCATTTATGAACGTCCCAGGCTTGCAAGTCTATGTTGTGATTTTGGCGGAGCGTTTCGTACCGAGTGCTGTAGACGTGGCATCGGCGCTGAACATCGCAGCATTTAACGCGGGCATTGCCATTGGTTCTTACCTTGGCGGTTTGATTACTGATTCGATTGGGCTTATCCATACCACATGGATTGGCGGGTTGATGGTCCTGGGAGCGGTCGTTTTAACCGGAGTGAGTCGAGCGTTGGAACAGCGTGATAACAATAGTTTTTCAAAATTAGAGGAGGTTTGTTAAATGAACTTACAATCAACAACAACATTAAGCAATGGTGTGAAAATGCCATGGTTCGGTTTAGGCGTATTTAAAGTGGAGGAAGGTCCTGTGCTGGTGAATGCAGTGAGGTCTGCGATTCAACATGGATATCGCAGCATTGACACAGCAGCCATCTATGAAAATGAGGCTGGAGTCGGACAAGGAATCCGTGAGGGGATGGAAGAAGCAGGTATCTCTCGTTCCAATCTATTCGTCACATCAAAAGTTTGGAATGCTGACCTTGGCTACGAATCAACGATCGCCGCTTATGAAACAAGCTTAGAGAAACTGGGATTGGATTATTTAGACTTATACTTGGTGCATTGGCCGGTTGAGGGTAAATACAAGGAAGCTTGGCGGGCACTGGAGACGCTGTATAAGGAAGGGCGCGTAAAAGCAATCGGCGTCAGCAATTTCCAAGTTCATCATCTTGAAGATTTGATGGGCGCGGCGGAAATCAAACCAATGGTAAACCAGGTGGAGTACCATCCGCGCTTATCACAAAAAGAAGTTCAGGCGTTTTGCCAAGAAAATGGAATTCAAATGGAGGCATGGTCTCCATTAATGCAAGGGCAGCTGCTGGATAACGAGGATTTGCGAGAAATAGCAGGTAGGTATGGGAAATCTGTGGCGCAGGTAATTTTGCGTTGGGACTTGCAAAACGGCGTTGTTACCATCCCAAAATCGGTCAAAGAGCAGCGCATAATCGAAAACTCACAGGTATTCGACTTTGAGCTTTCTGCAGAGGACATGAAACGGATCGACTCCATGAACCAAAACCATCGCGTCGGACCAGATCCTGATAATTTTGATTTTTAATAGATCTATAGAGTTTGAATTTTGGGTGTGAATTAGGGGTTTCGCGAAATTAATCGTGATTTCGGCGAAATAAATCAAAAATTAGGCGAAATAAATTGGACTTTCCGCGAAATAAACAAGAAATTCCGCGAAATTAAACCAAAAATCAGCGAAATAAAAAACCAAACCAACGAAAAAGGGTTCCGGCAAACACCACCGGAACCCTTTTTCATAACAAAAATCACTATCTGTACACTGCACACAAACATATGTCCACTAAAGGTGCCTGACACCCATCTCAACCAAAAAAAGAGGTTACTTTTTTCATCGTTTCTTCTATAATTATCCAAAAGTGGGTTTGGTTATTTTTTTAAATGTAATAATCATTTTAAGAAAGCAGGTGTATGTATGCATCAAAACGAATATACTTGGGTCCAGCAGACCCGGAAAATCTTGCTTGATTTTTGCGAGGAGCTGGAACCTGAGGATCTTACCCGTCAAAATGGATTTGGCTTTCAAAGTGTGAGAGACACATTGGTCCACATCGCCGATTGCTATCACGCATGGCTGGGCTCCTTTGTTTTATTAAAAACAACGAAGCCGCTTACTCCCAAAGAAGATTTGCCAAAAATGAATTTATCTGAAATAAAAGCAAGTTTTGAACAGGTGGATTCTTATGTTAACCAGGTATTTGAAGTAATCGGTAAACAATTGAATGTGCCGATTCAAAGGAACATCCCATGGAGAGAAACACCAGAACCACTCACCATCACGCCTGCAAAGTTGCTTATGCATACCATCACCCACGAATATCATCATAAAGGCCAAATCGTCGCGATGATGCGCCAAATGGGTTATCAACCGCCAAATACAGATGTTTTAGGTACTGATGATTAAATATCACTTCAAAAGAGTCTGTGCCACATCCACAAACTTACTCACCCCTTCACGCAGCTGCTTCTCATTCACATAAGAATAACTTAAACGGATCCAGGAGGAGCGCTGTTTTAACGGATCACAAACTTGCCCCGGCACAAAGGATATCGAATGTTCGATGCTTTTTGTTAATAATTCTTCAGTATTAAGTTGATCAGGCAACTTCACCCATAAATTCAGTCCACCTATAGGACTGGTCCAGTGCCAATCCGTTGCTTTCAGTTCTTCCTCCATGATTTCTTTACGAATTTGCAGGGCGATCCGGAGTTTCGCCAAGTGCTGCTGCATTCGTAGGGATGAAAAATAGTGGAGGAATATTTTTTGATTGAGAAGCGGTGATCCATTATCGGATAACGATTTTACCGTGATAAGGGATTGCATTAACGATGACTGGCAAATAACCGCCGCAATCCGTAAACCAGGTGAGATATATTTGCAAAAGCTGCGGATATAAATGACGGTCCCGGCCGTATCATAGGTGTAAATCGGCGGCGGAGGGGCCTGACCGAAATAGATGTCATGGTAAGCATCATCCTCAATTAATAGACAGCGATATTGTTCCGCCAATTCCACCAATTTTTTACGCTGAGCGGCTGGAACCGTATAGCCAGTCGGGTTATGGAACGTTGGGTTGAGATAGAACAAGCGCGGTTTAAATTTTTTAAGAAATAATTCCACTTCCGCTAAATCGTACCCATCTGGATGAATCTCAACCGCTTCGATTTTTGCTCCATGTGCACGAAAAATATCAATCGCTGCACTATAGCTTGGTCGTTCGAATAGCACAAGATCTCCTGGCTTAATCAAAGCTTGCGCAATTAAGTGAATCGCCTGCTGGGATCCGGAAGTGATTAACAGATAATCGGGATGGATATAGGTTTTATACTGGTTGATAAAATATCGGCTAAGTGTCTCGCGTAGCTCTGTATCCCCCTGAACGGTTGAATAGGTGGCAAGAACTTTGGGATAAAGGTCAAACACTTTCTTGACGTAATCCGAAAAATAATGATTGGGCAAAAGATTGGGATCAATTAACGCTTGTGAAAAATGATAGGAAACGGGCGATTGATGGATTTCCGATAAATGATTCTTTTGTACATAGGCAGAAACGATGGGGTTATCGAAATGTTCCAGGTTTTCCGTCCCTTCAGGTTGGACGAAATAGCCTGACTTATCTTTTACATATACTTTGCCATTTTGTTTTAGTAATTGGTATGCCTTTAAGATCGTTAATCGATGAATATCCATTTCAGAGGACAATTGGCGGACGGAGGGAAGCTTGTCATGCTCTTTCCATTCTCGACGCTCGATTCTATGCACGACATAATCATAGACTTTTTGAAAAAGATAATCTTTCACTTTGATTCCCCCTCATTAAACTGATTTTACCACGATTCAAGCCAATCTGTTCTATCTGATACCATCTGTTCTATTGCCCTTCTATTATGATAGAAAAAAAGGAGGAGTTATCGGAATGGTTGTAATGAATTTTGTCTTGATGTGCTTAATTTTTGGAACGACATTCCTGGGGATAAAAATTGGTGTGGATGCAGGGGTGCCGCCCTTTTTATCTGCTGGTCTACGATTTTTCATGGCTGGCTTGCTGCTGTTTGGCTTTATGCATTGGAAAGAAAAAACGCAGCTAAGGCTATTATTTAGGAAAGAAGTGTTTTTAACAGGAGTTTGTTTAACGTTTGGGACGTTTGCCACCCTATACTGGGCTGAACAATATGTGACATCAGGGATTGCCGCTGTCTTATCGGCGACAGGCCCAATGATGATTTTAGTGATTCAAACAGTGATTTTGAAGCAAAAAGGGAACCGGTTATCCTTCATGGGCTGTTTGGTCGGGCTCATCGGTGTTGCGTTGTTGATTTTGCCTAGTTTTTCAATCAAGGTAAGTCCCTTTTGGATGATTGGGTGCTTTGCCATTCTAGTTGGAGAGGTTTTTTACGCAACCGGGGCGATTTACACAAAGCATGTCGTCCAAAAATTTGAAACGACATCGCCGATTGCGTTGAATGCGGCGCAAATGATGCATGGCGGGATATTATTAATCTTGTTATCTCTTTTCACCCAGGACATTCAGAGTGATAAACTCTTAAGCCCGGCTTCCATTGGTTCACTTTTTTATTTAACGATTGTTGGTTCGATGATCGGCCATACCATTTTTTATTGGCTGGTCTCACGGACAAATCCGGTCTTTCCTTCTACATGGTTGTATATCTCACCGTTAATTGCCGTTATCCTGGGAGTGATTTTCTATGATGAATATATTTCGTGGCTAACCGCGATAGGGACGGTGACGATAATTGCTGGAACGGTATTAGTTAATTTTAAAACATTACGGGAGCTGAGATTGAGGAAGCGGGCTGCTTTTTGGGATGTAAAACATTAAAATTAGGGCCCTTCAAACTTTTTTTCTCCGAAGAGCGAAAAAATAAAAAAATGCTCGGTTATAAAAACCGGGCATTTTTGCTGGGTTCACCCCAAATATACCAAATCCTTCAGTTCATCTGTGGACAGTTCGGTAATCCAGTTTTCGCTTTGGATGATCTGGTCGTTTAAAAATTGTTTTTTCTCAAGCATAGCATCGATTTTTTCCTCAAGTGTACCCGTGCAAATCAGCTTATGCACGTGCACAAAGCGCGATTGGCCAATGCGGTAGGCGCGATCGGTCGCCTGGTTTTCAACGGCCGGATTCCACCAGCGGTCGTAGTGGATGACGTGGTTCGCCGCCGTCAGATTCAGGCCGGTTCCGCCAGCTTTCAATGACAGCAAGAACACTGGGAACTCACCGTTTTGGAACCGCTCAATCATATTATCACGCTGCGTCTTCGAAACACTTCCATTAAGGAATGGCACTTCGACACCAAATTTCTTTTTCAAGGTCGAACGAATCATTTCACCCATCTCAATATACTGTGTGAAAATCAGACAGCTTTCGCCTTGCTCCAACACCGCCTCAATCAGGTCGACAAGCTTCTCCAATTTATTGGAACGATCCAAGAGCTGCCTATCCGTCGACTTTTCTTTTAAATAGAGGGCAGGGTGGTTGCACAGCTGTTTTAGGCGGCTTAGCATTTGTAAAATTAACCCCTTGCGCTCAAAGCCGGACAATTTTTCAATCTCAGCAAACGTATCATGGATGAGCTGCTCATACAATGAGGCCTGCTCCGCGGTAAGTGGGCAATATTCCTTTTGCTCCTGTTTGTCTGGAAGATTGAGAGCGACCTCTTCATCCTTTTTCGTGCGGCGCAGTAAAAATGGCCGAATCAATGACTGCAGTTGTTGCACTTTTTCCTTTTTCTCATCTTTTTCAATCGGAATGACAAACTTTTTCTGGAATTGTCCCAAGCTGCCAAGATAGCCATGGTTGGTAAAATCAAAAATTGACCAGAGCTCGGATAAACGGTTTTCCATCGGTGTTCCGGTCAGCGCGATGTGGTGTCGGCCGCGCAGCTTGCGTACGGCTTTCGATTGCTTGGTCTGCGCGTTCTTAATGTTTTGCGCCTCATCAATGGCAATCGAGCTCCAAAGCTTGGACTCGAACTCTTCAGAATCCAAGTGACTCAGTCCATATGAGGTGAGCACAACGTCAGCGTCTTGGACTTTTTCAGAAAAAGCATCCTCTTTGAGACGATTCGAGCCGTAATGCAAATAGACGTTCATTTCAGGAGCAAAGCGTTCTAGCTCCTTCTGCCAGTTTCCAAGCACAGACGTCGGACAGATGATGAGTGCAGACTTGGTCGGAACTTTCGCAGGTGTATCCTCTTTATTTTTCCCCTTCTGGGTAGTGGTAATGGTGTCAGGCACCGCATCCTCATCCCTCACCTTCAGCAAATATGAGATAAGCTGGACAGTTTTGCCGAGTCCCATGTCGTCGGCGAGGCAGGCGCCGAATCCGTATTGACGCAGAAACCAGAGCCAGCTCATGCCCAGCTGCTGGTAGGGACGGAGTTCGCCGTTCAGCCCTGAAGGTACATCGACAAGTGGAATTTCGTGCACCTCGGAAAGCTGTTTGACCATTTGCTTCCATTGTCGGTTCAATTCAATTTGAATCTTCGCGAACGCCTTTGGATTTTCCAGTTCATCCTCGGATTCAGTCGGTTCAACGAGTTCTTGCTCGAGTAAATCGCGAACGTGCAGACCTTCTTTTTCCGCCCGCTTCATCAAATCCTGAATCTGGCGGATGAACTGCGGATCGAGCTTGACCCAGCGGCCACGAATATACACAAGCCTTCTTTTTTCCTCCACCAGCTGTCCGAATTCATCTTCCGAAAGGTCAACTCCGTTCATCGAGAACCGCCAGTTAAAGTCAAGCATGGCCTGCAGTCCGACGAACGATGGCCGGTGGCTGGACGTCCCTTTTAATGATGCCTTCACCTTGAGGTTGGCGTTTTTCATCGCCTGCCACCAAGAAGGGAGGAGGATTTCCACATCGAGTGCTAAAAGCGTCTCACTTGCCTCCGTTAAAAACATCCACGCTTCTTCCTCGCTAAGATGGGTTTTAAAGTAGTCGTCCTCACTCAACCAGGGAATCAATCGCACCCAGCGTTCCTGCTCGCGGTCGACTTTTTCTAAAAAGGGCCGCCACTTTGCAGGGATTTTGGCAACACCTTCAATATCATAGACTTCATCGGTATTTTTTTTACCACGCAAAAAGACATCAAGCGTCCAGGCCCCTTCACCTTCAATTGGTTCATCCAACCGGAGCCCGATAGTGAACGGGGTATCGCTTTCCTTAATTCCGACCCAGACAAGCCAGCTTTCTTCATCGAAGTAGCGGGCTAGTTCTCCACCAGAGATGTTCTGCTTTTTCAGGAGGTCGAGTTTTGGCCCGAACAGCTCCTTCATCGCTGAATTCCTTGTGAGGTAGGCATCGAGGGCGCTGTTGTACAAATCAGAAATATAGGAGCTTGTGGTTTGGGAGGCATTTGGTTCAACCTCTTGCTCCCAAAAAGACGGATCAAACTCATCCTGGACCCGTTCCGGCAGCTTCCAGCGGAACTCACCATTCTCCCATACCGAGAAATCCGGCAGCCAGTCTTTTTCCAAAATGCCTTCATGAAGGGAAGCCGCCGCGGCAAGACAAAGCTCTGATTGTTCATTCCAGTCCCATTCAATAAAGCGGTTGAACGACTCTTTGGCAAAAAGGGAAACCAGCTGCCAGCCGCTGACGGACACACCTTCAATCCCATCGACGGTCTCGGTCTCAAGCAGCGTTCCAAAAAAGCTTTCCTCATGGTTGCTAAAAACAAGATTCTTCCACGTGGACGGGTCCATATGGTGGCCATGTTCGTCCTGAGCCGTAAGAAAAAAGCGGTCATCTCCTAATTTAGTTGTCAGCAATTTCATAAACCTTGTTTTAAGCATGTTACACGAACTCCTTTAATTGGGAAGGGGCATTATAAGGACCCATTTGGATAGTTGGATATTTCCAAATAATGTTTAATTAGACAAAGCACATTAAAAAATAGACAAAACTTATAAATAAATAGACAAAGTCACCGAAAAAATGAACAAAACCTCTGAAAAACTAGACAAAACAGTTAAAAAAATAGACAAAACCTAAAAAACTTGAAAATCAACAATATCAAACATCAATTAACTTACTCCGTTTACACTCTTCATGAAAAGCACGCAATCGTTTGGTCCGTTCCATCAAGGTATCTAAAAAATACTGCCAGTCATCAACGCGCTTCAGTTTCTTGTACAACGTCCTCAACTTCTTCAAATGCCTTACAGCCATTCGATAGCTGGCGCGGTTTTTTTGGTCGATTTCACGCTGAGCAGTTTGGTGGAGCATCGCCAGCAGCACTTCTGGCCGCTCCTTCTCAATCACCTTTAACCGGTCCTTCGGTAAATCATAAAATTCCATTCCGGCAAATGCATGAAGCTCGCCCCAGCGATCATACTGCCCACGCTCAAACAGCAAATACTCATATTCCGCAAAACTGTAAGGGAGCGTCTGCAGCAAGGCCCGTTCATACAAATCCAACCGATCGTTTTCCGCACAATAAGAGGTAATCGAGCGGAGCGCCGTGCGCGTAAACGTCGTGCAGCTGCGGTAACCGCCCAACTCCTCTAAATAGCCTTTTAATTTTTGCAAAAATAACTCGACCAGCGGCCCGACCCGCCGCCACGCCTTCAATTGGGTCAAATAATCAATCCAGTAAACCATATAGGGCGTGAACGAAGCATCCTCAATCATTCCAAACATTTTTAAGGCCAACTCATCATTCTGCAGCAGAAAATTTAAATGAATCCTTCCAGCCACAAGTGGAAGCGGATTTTCCCAGTCCTGCAGCGACTTCCCGCGGACTTGAATCTTCTCCAATTCCTCCTCGCGCCAAGGCTTCTTTTTAAAAAGTTGAGCCCACAGCAGGCGATATAAGTAAATTCGTTCGTATTCCAACACCGATGCACAGGTCAACAACTCGAACGCATCGTCCTTCAATTTCTCAATAAATTCATCAAAGGCAAATGGCAGCGATTGAACGCCAAATTTTTCGACAAGCTCCTCGGCATCATCCATCATGTTATGGAAGAGATGGAGATAGACGCGCTTAACCATATCCTCACCATGGTTAAGTTGCTCAGTCAGCACGCTCAGTTTCCGAAAAGAAACTACAATTCCGATCAATTCATATAGCATACGCCACTCCTGCTCAACGGGAGCGCTGGCATGAATACGCCGAGAATAGATATCGAACAACTCGGGAATGACATACGGACTCGTGTACTTTTTCGAAGCAAGCAGGGTATCGAAGCTGACCTCAAACGAATGCACCCAGCGACTGTAATCCGGCTTCAGAACCCCATTGGCTTTAATCAAATCCTTCGCCGTCTGCATCCCCCAGTTAGAGAGATCCTTCTGCTCCTGCATTGGTTCGCGCCACTCGGAAACCCAATCCGAAACACTCCCCACCTTCGCATAGGCGGCAAAAAATACAGCCATTTGATGGCGGCACCATCCTTCGTGAGGGCAAGAACACTCACTCATGGTATAAAAGGTGAGGTCCAAAAGCACCTTAACCGGCATCACATCCTGGACGACCGCCGTGACCTCATCCTTCTCTTTATGTAATTGCGTCACCAGCCCTTGCCGGTACAGCATTAACCCCTTTTGGACGAGCCGCGCATCCTCGGCCGAGTTCGGGCTCAGCAAATCTCGAATTTCTTCTGAAAAGTCATCCATCAATTCATTTTCAGGTGTCGACTCCAAGGCCGCGACCCCCTTTTTTTGAAAAATAAATATCTAAAACCGTTCTGCTTTTATATAAAAATAATCTAAAAAAATCCATATTCCTTTATTATACCCAAAAATTCGCAGTTAGAGGAGGGGGGAGCTTGGAAAGCAGGTAATTACATTTCCGCCGGTTAAAAAGAGTTCAAAAGCCAACTTACACCATTAGTGCTATAAGCCTATCGGTCAATTTCCCCATTTTATCGGTCATGCCCTCACGAAAAAGAAAGCCGTGAGGACCATTCCACAAGTACCTGCATGATTCTAAAGGGCTCATGGCCAAAGGCAGATCCACAAAAGATTAACCTAAGACTTTTGATGGAGAAAAGTTCCCACCAAAGCACAATGCCTCCACACCAAAATGCCACTAAAATAAAATTATAAATTAAAAGATTGGTGGTATGCCAAATGAAAACAGCTAAACTTTACGAAACCCACGTTTACTCAAAAAACCTTGAAAAATCAATTGAATTCTATCAGTCTCTTGATTTAGAATTGGCCTATGTTATCCACGAGAGAAGAGTCGCCTTTTTCTGGCTTGGGGAACCCGGTACTAAAGAGCAAATGCTAGGGGTTTGGGAAGTACCAGAGGATCAATTTTTCAAAAAGCATTTTGCCTTCACCATTTCACTAGAAGAGTTACTTGACTTACCACAATTCCTAGCAGGCAAAGGAATCAATCTGCGTCCGTCATTTGGTTTGGACGAATCAGAGCCGGTTGTTCATGCCTGGATGCCAGCTGCATCTTACTACTTTGAGGATCCAGATGGAAATTCATTAGAATATATATCAGTATTGGAAGGAACGCCGCAGCCTGAACTAGGGGCCATCCATTTCAGCAAATGGAACCAACTTCAAAGTGCCAATCAATAGTGAACGAAGAACTACGGGGAGTCGCTTCATTAGAATTAATTAAAAAAATAAAGTTAGTCTCATGAGTGACTTTTCTTCTGAATATAATTTTGACGTATGCATCAAAAGGGAGGAAAGGTACTCATGAGTTGGAATCAAGACAATGTTAATGCAAATCGAAAAAAGACGAATGTTACTCGACCAACGAGCACGGATGAGCAAAATACCGTCCAAACACATGTCCATGAATTTACGGCCAGTACGAAACTGGCCGAAGAAGAGGAAGATCGGCATAATCATCGGTTTGCCGGTGTGACCAGTGAAGTCATTCCGATGGGGGATAGTCACGTTCATAACATCATGGTGAATACGGATTTTCTCGATCACCATCATGAAGTCGCCATCACAACCGGACCAGCAATTCCTGTCGGCGGCGGAAAACATATACATGTAGTAAGTGGCACCACCACTTTAGACGATGGCCATGTCCATGAATTGTTTTTCACTACTTTAATAGACGCACCTCTAGTCTGAATGGCAAGTTTTGAAAAAGAAGAAATGGTCCCGTCTTATCTGGACGGAGCCATTTCTTCTTTTTATTTTTTCGTTCTGATAGAATATAAAAAAGTTCTAAGGAAAAGGAGCCATCAAAAATGACAGCTTCAACGAAAAGTTTAAGGACTTGCACCCAAGGACACCAATACTATAAAAGCAGCGACTGCCCAGTCTGCCCGATTTGTGAGCAAGAACGTAAACCTGACAACGGATTTCTTTCACTCCTGTCAGCACCAGCGAGAAGGGCATTGGAGAACAACGGAATCACCGCTTTGCAGCAACTATCAACATTCAGCGAAAAAGAGATTCTGCAATTCCACGGAATGGGACCAGCTTCTTTACCTAAACTTAGGAAAGCTTTGGAGGCAAATGGGTTATCGTTCAAACCCAAATAGGGGGATTGTAGGAATACCTTAGTTAGGTGTCATTGCACAAAACGGGTCCATTTCTTCAGGAATTGGCTGCCATTGGAATGGTGGCTTTTCTTATCTCTGAACAAATAATTAGAAGGGGGGATTTAAAGGTAATAGAATTAAATGAACAACAAAGATTCCCCAGGTTCGCTTATTATTTTTTTTAAGTTTTAGTAGGGACTTAAAAATAATATTTAATAAGATCGAACTACCTAGTGTAAGACATAACCCTATAATTGGAAAAGTATTTTTCTGGGTTCCTTCTGTGTATTTTTCTTGAACTAACCACGTTACTTGAATAAGAAAAAACGATTCTTCTTACTGAAGAATCGCACCCGTTTCAACAAAACATGATTAATTATAACCCGTTAATTTCTTTCATAGTTCAACGAGTCTACCTTCGGATTTTCAATCCAAATAAACTTTCCAAATTCACTAATCTCTTTTTCCTTGAATTCTATTGTTAACTTACTAGAGTCCTGACGATTGGAACCTTTTATCATGTTAGGGTTCCATTTCATATATTTTTTTCTTAAACACACTATCAATCCATAATACTCATTTGCCCCAATATGGCTGATATGAATGAACATAGGGAGAATGGTGATTAACAAACGGGGGAGGGGATTTTCCTCTGTTGCAGTCATTATATGGGCCAATATACGTTGAGGGTTTAACAGGTGCAACGACTTGCTTCCATTGATTTTCATCGAGACAATACGTATGTGCCATGATATTTGCAGGAGTAAATTTTAAAATATCAGATCCTAAAATCACCTCTGGCGTTGGTGCATTAAAAATCGCCAAAAGATGAGTGTGATCGACTGTAGCAATCTCATAATGCCACCAGCCTTGTGGGACGTTAGCTACTTGCCCTGGGGTAATTGGGTAATTGAGTATTTGTTTCGTAAATGGGTTCAGAATCGATACAATCGCAGCACCAGAAATGCAATAGACCAATTCGGCTGCATTTTGGTGATAGTGCGGTTCAACCACGTTATTCGTGCTAAGAAAAATGTCCAGCAAAGATACATTTTCCAAAGTATTCAACTGGCTAATACCTAATACGTTGATATAGTTTTGATTATCTTTTACAAACAAGGGGCTTTTGTTAACATCAAAAGTGTATTGTCTGTCTGGAGATGTATAATCCATATAGGATGACATAAATTTCTTCACCTCTTTTAGTGGGCCTAAAATAAACCTATAGGCATGTTATGCACATGGATCATGTTCGGTGTGAATTAGCATCCGTATTCAACAAAAAAGCCAGTCCCGCGACTGGCGATCATTTTAATTATGGACCTGCTTTGTATGAAAGTAGAGGCCACACTAGAAAAAGGTAGAAAAATAGGGAATTCGTTAGTTCCTTTCTCTATTTCTCGCATAAATTAATAGTAAGCATAGATATTTTACGAGCAAATTTAGGACAACCCCCTAATCGGACTTCTATTTTCGGAATATTTAGAATCTAATAATATAAACAAACTTTTAAGGAGGTGTTAGGTTGGAAGTACAATGCAATCAACCTTGTGAAGAATACATTTATTGTATACACTGTGGATTTCCAATTGACCAAGATGAACCTTATTTCGTTTATGTGGAAAAGGATATAGAAGGTCATATTGTTTATTGCTGCGATGACTGTACTTAATGATAAGTGCAGTCTTTTTTATGATCGAGTTTTTAAACTATATGAACGTAAAAAAGCCAACCCTTATTTTGGGGCTGGCCCGGTGCTCATATTGTCGCCTTTTGATAGATTAGAAAATACCTCAAATAATTGCGTAATGTAGCGATTTAGCTCGAAACCATCTTCTGTAGCAAACTCAGATAATAACAACTTATTCTCCGTCATCAGCTTTTCCACCTCGATTTCTGAACTTAGCATCATTATCGCCAAACTATTAGTCTCTTATACATGCAAATAGGATAAACATTTTCATATCTGAATGCGGAGTGGACAAAAAAAATCCCCTCAAAACGAGGGGAGAAAGGGAATAATCTCTTGGTATCTATATATTTAACAAAATAGTTGTTTTTTATACCAGTCTATTAAAAAATTTTTAATAAAACCGCTTAAACCCATCAAAGTGTTGCGTCCAATAGGAATTGCTTAAATTACTAATGGTCACGACAGGTTCACCGGCATGAATAAATTGGTTGTCACCAAGGTAGACTCCCATGTGGGAGATTCCTGGTTTATATGTATTTTCGAAAAAGACAAGATCGCCAGGCTTCGGCTGGTCGACATAGTAAGTGCGGTTGTAATAGCCTTCAGCGGAATAACGGCCGATGTTCTTGCCCGCTTGATTTGCTACATAATAGATGAAGCCGCTGCAATCAAAGCCGGAGAGGGAGCTGCCTCCCCAAACATATGGCGTGTCCATCAAACCTTTGGCAACCGAAACCATCGTTTCGGCAAAATCGGCTTGTTGTGTTGGAGTGGTGCTTACATTACCCGAGACCTTCAGCTTCTGACCCACATAAATCATGTCAGAAGTAAGCCCGTTTAACGTTTTCAAATCCTTTACCGTCATGTTAAACTGCCCGGAAATCTTTCCAAGCGTATCACCGCTTTTGACTGTATATTCCGAGACAGTTGCTGGTGCAGGTGTAGGTGCTGGTGTTGTCGGTACGGTTGGGTTTGCGGTGTTCGTTTGTGCCGTAACCTTCAGTTTTTGCCCGATATAAATCATATCGGATGTCAAGTTATTCAAGGTTTTTAACTGTTGAACCGTCATCCCGAATTGCACACCAATTTTGCTCAAGCTGTCGCCACTCTTTACGGTGTATTCGCTTGTTGTCGTGGAGGACGAGGGCGGCGGCGTTGTAGGTGTTTGTGCTGGCGCGGTTGGCCTCGTTGTTGTTGTTGTTGTTGTTGTTTGTGAAGGTGCCGAAACCTTCAGGACTTGTCCGACATAAATCAGATTGCTATCTAGATTGTTCCATTGCTTCAGTTCGCCGACGGTAACTTGAAAGCGGTTGGCGATTTTAATAAGAGCATCGCCTTTTACGACCGTGTAAGTGGCTGACTCCGGTGCCTGGGTATTGGAGTCAGTGGAAACTTTAAGAGTTTGATTTTCATATATAAAATCGGATTGCAAGCCGTTCATTGTCTTTAAATCTTGAACACTCGTATTATACTTCGAGGCAATTTTTGATAAGGAGTCACCTTTTTGAACTTTATATGTATCAGCGAGGGCGGACCCAGCAAAAAGCGTCGAAAAAAGTGCGGCTGTCGACAGAGTACGAACAATGGTTTTCTTCATCTTGTAAAAATCACCTCAATATCTCTTTTTTTTTACCATTTTACCATAGTTTGCTATTATTTTGGGAAAAATTTGCTAAAAAATGACGCAATCTTACCAGTTTGGCGGAATAAATCGGGAACTTGGCGGAATTACGTCTTTAATTGGCGGAAAAAATACTAGTCTAGAATAGATAGCAAAAAATTTATCGCTCACTTTTGGGGAATTGTCGGTCAATTTTAGGAATTTATCGGTCAATTTTATAATTTATCGACCACTTTCAGAAATTTATCGGTCACATTAAAAATATCTTGATACCACCCCCTTGTTCCCAAACGAAACCCTATCCAATCCACCAAAAAAAAGACAAAAAGCCAGGCGTCCAGCCTGGCTCAGGTAACTTTTACACAACATCATCGAACAAAATCTCTCAAAATACAACAAATTCTTCAACATTAAGTTCTATCAAACTGATATACTCATTATGTAATAATTATAAGATTTTGGAAGTATTTTCAAGAGGTGATTAGAAATGCAATGGTTTTTGAAAGTGGTAAAAAACTATGCGGGATTTGCGGGGAGAGCGCGGCGGAAGGAATATTGGATGTTTATTCTTGTCTATTTCATTTTTAACATCGTGCTTTCAATCGCGGAAACCATCTTTGATATCAATCAAGTATTAACAACTCTTTTTGGTTTAGCGCTGCTGTTACCGACGTTAGCAGTTACAGCCCGCAGACTACATGATACGGGAAGAAGTGGATGGATGCAGTTGATAGGTCTAATCCCGATCATTGGCAGCATTATTGTGATCGTATTTTTGTGCAAGGACAGCCAGTCGGATGATAATCGTTTTGGACCAAATCCTAAGTATTCTGGCAAAGCCGCAATTCTATAGGCTAGGTGAAAAGCTCGCGCCAAGCTTTATTAATGTTTAAACAACCTTAATGATTAGGTCATAGTTTGTTCATAGTTTGGGGGTATGATAAATACATGCAGAAGGAATGCTTAATCAAACTTCTCATAACCCCCTTATAAAAATATTTGTTGCATCCGGCCTTGTGCCGGATATTTTTTTGCCAAAAGGGCAGAAGCGTGCTGCCTGGCACGGGTACCTTTCCGTTATCATTGAACAATTTCCCCAAAATATGACAATATCCCTTAACATGAAATCCTAACATCTTGATATACTTAATATTGTAATAATTCTTATATTTTGGAATTAAGTCCAAAGGGGGAATCGAAAGTGGATTGGTATGTGAAGGTGTTAAAGAATTACGCTGGTTTTGAAGGAAGGGCACAACGTAAGGAATACTGGATGTTTATCTTAATCAATATGGTTATCTCCATCATCCTCTCAGCCATTGAGCGTATGGCAGATATAGGAACAATCATATCAGGGCTCTATTCATTAGCCGTTTTGATACCGACCATTGCTGTTACAGCCCGAAGGCTCCATGATACGGGAAGAAGCGGATGGATGCAGTTGATTGGGCTTATTCCGCTTGTTGGTTGGATCATTGTCCTTGTATTTGTGTGCCAAGACAGCCAGCAGGGCGACAATCGATTTGGATCAAATCCTAAATATTAGTTGAATTATGTCCAAAAGCCGCTTACGCAGTTTAGCGGTTTTTATTTTTTATAAAAAAGGGGAAATCAAATTTGAAAAAAGTCGTTTATTTGTTGGCTGTTTTAGCAGCTATTATTGGTTTGGCTTCGTGCAATCAAACAAATCAAAATGAGCCAACTTCACATGTACCAAAGGATAAGGTCTATCAAAACAAAGTGTTTAAAGATGTGGTCGTAACTGAATCAGGAGATAAAATCATTGTAACAGGGAAGGCTCAGGTATTTGAAGGCGTGTTTCAATATGCTCTTTATGATGGAGAAAAAGTGTTGATAGAAAATCACTACCAAACAGATGGGGCACCTGCTTGGGGAGAATTTGAAATCAGCTTTGAAAAGAAGCTAGTAGCTACAAATGATAGTAAACTCGAATTATTTGTCTTCTCAGCAAAAGATGGTTCGAAAGAGAATACTTTAGAGATTCCAATTCCAAAACCTTAGTTATATGGGGAATGCCAGATTCATTTTATACCTGAATCTGGCAAACGTAATGGACGCAATTTGTACAGGTTGGTATGATGAGTAAGAAAAATCCTACTCTTCTTGAAGCGAAAGGAGCCAATCATGATGGAAAAACTAGCCTGTAGTGTATCCAGAACTATTCAGACCGACCTCGTCCTACCGAATGATACAAACTCACATCACACCTTGTTCGGAGGTGCCCTCATGAGCCGGATCGACCGTGTCGCGGGAATTGCCGCTATGAAACACTGCCGAAAGGCCTTGGTAACAGCGAGCACAGATTCAGTGGATTTTTTGCATCCGATAACGCTGAAAGACGCGGTTACGCTAGAAGCCTTTGTTACCTGGACCGGGAAGAGCTCGATGGAGGTATTTGTGAACGTGACCGCTGAGAACGCCCTTACTGGGGAAAGCCGGACGGCAGCGACTTCCTTCTTAACTTTTGTCGCTTTAGATGAAGAAGGAAATCCAACCGCTGTACCTCCTGTTTTTCCGGAAACGGAGGAAGAAAAATATTTGTTTGAAACAGGGGAAGAGCGGGCACATAACCGGAAACTCCGAAGAGGACAGAGCAAGCATTTAGCCCAGACGTTCGGACGAAAGAAATAAGTCGACTCTAAATAAGACAGATTGGACATATCCGAAAAACCCTGAATTGATTCCAAAAGATCGCCATTAGAGTCGATCTTTTTTCTTTGGCAATTTTTCAAATAATATCGTGATAATAATTTATTAATTGGAAAAAAATAGTTCTTAGGAAGGAGGGATTGCGAATGTCTATGAAAAAGTGGTTAACAGGATTAGTCGTTTTACTAGCGATGATTGTGGGTATGGCGACTCCTGGCACACTCACCGTATTTGCCGAATCCGGCGTCGAAACACAGCCTATGGTAAAAGCGATTGAGGTCCAGATGAACGATAATTACTTTAATCCGAAAGTCATCACTATTCCTAATGGAACAACGACAACGTTGATATTGAAAAACAAAGGTAAGAAAGAGCACAGCTTCACAGTGGAAAAGCTCAGTATTGACGTCGAAGTTCAGCCGGGAAAAGAAAAAACCATTACCGTGACTCCGAAACAGCCCGGTACATATGAACTGATATGCCGGTACCATTACCAGGAAGGAATGGTTGGAAAAGTAATCGTAAAATAAAAAGCAGGGCCCAAATATAAATCGGGCCCTGCTTTTTTAATAGGCAACAGTAGCTTGCCTATTATGAAAACAAATGCTCATTTCTAAAAGATTGTTGCTTTTTATGATTCGCCGATAAAGTGTTTAGATTCGCCGATAAAATTAAAAATTCGCCGATAAAGTCTTAAATTAGCCGATAAAATTATGAAATTCGCCGATAAATTATATAACTCAGGGAATGGGTTATAATTTTACATCGAAAAATTCCCTTTTTGGAGTTTGAAGGCTATAAAATTAACATTTTTTACGAAAACAAAAGAGTTTTCCGGTAGGAATCATAGAACAATTTCAAAAATAGTTCCTTGGTTAAAATCAGTCACTTTCATCGAGCCATATACCCCTAAATATAGTCTGGATTGATCCCGATTTGTTCCCAAATTAACATAATAAGCGGATTGAGACCCAAAATCATAATCGGTTTCAATCACACTGAAATCATTTAATTTACCATCTGTTCTTACCCTGGTATACGCTAAAACTCCTCTAACCGGAGGCCGTGATTCTTCACGCCGGGCAAGATCGGTAAACACAACGCTTCCCGTCAAATCGGGGATTCCATTTCCCATATAGGCTTGCACGCCTGTAAGTGCAGTTCCCCCAAACTTATCGGGCCTTTCATCCTTATGAAAATAACTCGTTAAAGGCGGAATACGCTGCACGGAAGTTTTTATTGCTTCATTGTAATAAGCCGTTGTTATCTCATCCAAACTCGGATTTCCAGAGCAGCTCCTTTTAATCGCAGTAGGAAAAGCACCTTCCCACCCTCGCCAGCCAAAGTTAATCAATCCTTCTTGGTCAGAATCGGATATCGTTGAAGAAGCCTGAACAAGCTGAGGAACCGGGATTGGTTTATAATGAACGAATGAAAAAATCGACTCCACCAAATCCTGTCCGACCTGTCCGACATATTTGAAATACTGATTATAAAACCGTTGAAAGGAGATGCCTGATATATTGCGGACCCCTTTGGCCATTACCATAAGCGTTTCTTGAATAGATGCGGGAAGTTCATGAAAACGTGTGACTACTGGTGGATTTTCGATAAATATATTCTTAGCGACATCAATTTCAATAATTTTTCCGGCGATTTCCATATCATCCTGGCTTAGATTAAATGGATCATAGCCTGATCCACCATCCCCGGTTGTTAAAATAAGTTTCCCTGTTTCGGGTGAAAAGTTTAAGCTATTGAAACCATTATGATTCATAAATGGCCTTCTTATGTTAAGCAATGTCCGTCGTTTTTGAGGCTGACCATTCGATGGTAAAATCCATTCTTCAACCGTATCAATATGATCATATTGAGTTTCTCTATTAGCCCATCTTAAATTTAAAGTTTTGGGATCACACGGGTCAGGGCTAAAACCTTCAGCAGGAGTCCCAGTCCCAGGACCTTGTGTTCCAGCTACTGAATAATGAAGATAAAACAGCCCGTTATAAAAAAATTGGGGATGAAACGCCAGCCCTAGCAAACCCCGTTCATCATATCCACCACCAGAAGCACCTAATTTTATGATCCGCGAGCGAATATCTAAAAAAGTCCTTATATCCCCATTTCCTATGTAAAAAATCTCTCCTACCTGGGTGGCAATAAATAATCTTTCGACTGAGTCACCCGGGAGGATAGTTGTTTTCAAAACAGTGGGTAAATTTAGCTTACTAACAATGGGACGTAAATGAACCTTAACTTTTTTCACCTAACTTTACACCCCTTCTTATTGTTTTCTCCTACAAGAATATGATTAGAACGGTTCTATTAGTACCAAATTAGGGACGGGGAATCTGACAAGGCATTACACCTTTTTCCGCACCAGCGTACTTAAACTAAAGAGTGCAAGAATCTAAGAAAGGGACTGCTTAGATAATCCCATTGTTAAATTAGATCAAGGGGGATGGTCCCGTGAAATCACGGTGAAAGAACTTCCTGTAGCAACCACCCTTGCAGGAGTTAATAGGAGTTTGACGGCCGGCGGTGTGCGTGAACTCCACTGGCATAAACAAGCAGAATGGTCTTATATGCTGTTAGGAAGGGCACGTATAACTTCGGTAGATCAACAAGGACGAAATTTTATAATATCAACAATAAATCAGGGAGAGATCGGCTTTTTGTGGTCTTTAGTATAAAAGGGCAAGCACCAATAGGTAGCTTGCTTCAAAACTAATTCTAATGAACATAAAAAAGGTGTCACCGTATCTGGCAGCACCAATTTTTATTATTTAAAGTCAGTTTTCATCTATGGGAATTTAAATTCTACCATTAAAAAATGAAGGTTAGGCAATATGGCAACTACACTCAATCCCAACTTGTTCGGATTGTAATAAATCATTTAAGGCATGTTGATTAATCACTTCATTAAAATCAGAGGGTTGGTCTAAGGAAATTCCTCTCCGATTAGCAACAGAAATAATGATGCCTAATTCATAATACATATTTTTCGTAAGAATTCCTTTTTCCATGTTTTTAATAATTTCATTATAAAAGCGAATTAAAAACTCAACAGGTAATTTTTCATAGAAATTCATTATCAATCCACCTCAAACGTCAAACGATTGTAAACCCTTTCCTGAATTATAACATTATTCGTTTTAGTTAAATTGTTAAAATTGTGTAAAAAATCAAAAATAATATGATTATTGTTATTGCAAAATACCGAGTACATACACTTTCAGGTGCATTACTTGATTAACTACAATCGTTTTTCTTATTAATGTAACGGAGTTTAGTTGATTAGAAAGTTGATTCTTTAATGTCGCATCTGACTCAAACTGCGCATTACATCCGATTAAAGAAAAAAGAAGCGTTTCATAGACGCTTCTAATAATAAGGATAGTTGGTTTTATTTTGTTCCGTAATTCAATAACTAGTAGTATCCACGCATAAAGGATGCACCAACAATAATTAAAAGGATGAAAAGCACCACGATTAAAGCAAAACGAGAACCATGACCGTCTGACATAGTGTATCACCTCCTTTAATAAAAAATAGTAAATCGTATGTCAATACGATTAATATCCAAATGGACAAGCATGGTATTATATAAAATAGATTAAAGTGGTGTACTGTTAGGATTTTACTTGCCCCAAATTATACCGTTGGTTCTAATAAACATTAAACCCAACTGGAAAGAACGATAATTAACAGAATGAACAATACTACGATTAATACAAAGCTGCTGCCACCGTAGCCATAACCGCGGTAACCGTAACCACCGCAACCGCCGAATCCTCCGAACCAACCCATTTTTTTCACCTCTAATCGAACAAAGTTAATTCTCTTTATGTATATTTTTTAACTCAAGGATTGTTTGGACAATCATCATCATTTAGGAAAAAATTGCGATTTTTCTAGAAATGCAAGAAACGTCTGCTTTTTATGCAAACGTTCCTTTGGAGGTAACTTAATACCGATTTGGTTATGGTGTAGTAATAACATATGTACAAGATATTAAAAGTGAATGGACATGCGCTGATTAAAAGTAAATTATGATGGGGATTTTTATTTTGGTGAATATCCTGAAAATATAAAGTATGTAGGAGAGGATCGGGACATCCCATATCCTCCACAGATATTCTATTATTTGTCTTTTAACAACAGTAGCCGTAATGATGCCAAGGATGATGGAATCCGAAACCACCATAGAAAGGGTGATGGTGATGATGGTGAAAACCATAACCATACGGATGATAGCCATATCCCATCATTGGATAACCGAATGATCCATAGTAAGGGGGCATTTAGACACCTACTTTCAATAATTTTTAATTACACTATAGACATATGTCTTATGGGTTAGAAATGAGCATTTCTTATATAAAAATAGGCAATCCTTTTTATTATTCATGTTCTTGTGGTATTAGGAATAGAAATGATCATAAAAAATAAGGGCTTAATCTGATGATACTTTATATAAACGGAAGCATAAGCTAGTAGTGAGCATCAGCAATGCCGCATACATTTTACTTCCTCAGTGCTTTATATGCGTTCGGTGCATTAAAGCCAGATAAAAAAGCCCTAAAACAAGAGCTTCTTTATTTGAAAAAAATTAGGTTGGATGCTTTTAATTAATAAAAAACAGTTGCTCCAATGATAATTAATAAAATAAACAAGACAACAATTAAGGCAAAACCTCCGCCAATAGACCATATTCAAGCAAAGACATAGACCGTAAAACTGGGATAGTTTCAATCAATAAGAAGCCCTTCAAGAAAGGGCTTTTTTAGTTTCTTCTTAGAAACAAATTACTGCACTTACCATTATTGATACGAATTGCCTTTGGGGTTAAGGTAGGCTAAGGGAGGAATTTAAATTTGTGAAGAAATGTACAAAAAGTAACGGATTAGTGGGATAGATGGCTGATAATCGACCTCTCTGTTGAACCAATTATTAATCCAATTGGAGAATTTAAATGGCAAAAGCACCATATAAAATTATGAAGGGAGGAGAGTCATAAAACATGCGGATTATGAACAAATATTTTCGTGGAACTGTTAGTATGGTTTACATGATGACCAATAATGAAGTAATGAATCGAATCATTGCCTTTTCCAGGGACGCGAATGGAATGCTCACTTTTGTTGGATCATACCCAACTTATGGTATAGGTACTGGAACAAAGGAAGTCTCCACTGCAACAGCTAACGATGGTGTCGATCCTCTTACTTCGCAAGGGGCCCTAACTTTGTCCCGTGATGGACGGTTCCTACTTGCAGTTAACGCAGGAAGCCATAGTATCAGCAGTTTCATCATAACCGACAACGGAACACTTGTCATCACGGATGTAAAGCCATCTGGAGGTGCTCAGCCCAATAGTGTAGATGTGTTTGGTAATCTTGTTTATGTATCCAATGTAGGTAATCCCGCAAACAATTTTACATCCAATATTACAGGTTTTCACATCGATGATAACGGACGCCTTACTCCTTTTCCCGGATCCACCCATTCCCTCAGCACTTTCAATGCTCAACCGGCGCAGGTTCTCTTTACTCCGGATGGTAGTAAAATCCTTGTAACCGAACTTACTTCAAACCATCTTAGTGTATTCCGTGTTCATAAAAATGGAATGATTACAGGACCAATCGTTAATAATTCTTATGGTCAAGGACCATTGGGCGCTTATTTTTTATCCTCTGGAATCCTCTTGGTCACAGAAGCAGATTCAAATGCGCTGTCATCTTATTCATTGAGCGATGACGGGATCCTTCATGTGATCAGCGGCTCTGTACCAAACGGATATAAGACGGCATGCTGGGTTGTGCCAACAAAGGATGAACGTTTTGCATATATTACCAATACTTTGAGCGGCACCATATCCACTTACCGAATCGAGCCCAATGGAGTGCTGTCGGTGGTAAAGCATATTACCAGTACACCGCCAGGAACAGCACCTGGACTGCCGATGGATGTCGGAGTGAGTAAAGATGGGCGGCATTTTTACACCCTTAACGGAAATCAGGGCACAGTATCAGTATTTAATATCCAAGATGATGGTAGTCTTGTCAGAGTGCAGGTTGCTGCCTGGACCAGCTTTCCATATTTAGGATCACAAGGGTTGGCTGTTCTTTGAGAAATCTTAACCCCCTAGAGGATGAGCTGGAAAACTATCAGAATGTTACATATTCCTTGATACAAGAAGGTGAATCGAAAAGGCAAACAATTACACAAGATAATCCCAAGACAGAGGAAGCACAACAAAGTTGTGAACTAAACTGGAGATATGTAAAGTTCCAGCTGCCATCGAAGCAGCTGTTTTTATTGAGCTAACGGACGGATTGTGGATGAAGGAATTTAATCTATATTTGTAGAAATAGTAGTATTTTACAAGTTTTTTGTTGCTCTTTTAGTATTTTTACAGTGCGATCATTATCTAAAATTGGGAGGGGCTTTTTTGCAAATTTTTTTTAGATATAACTGGATGGTAAGAGAAGACTGGTATCGTTGGTGTGAAGAGTTAAGTGAAGAAGAACTTCTGCAAACCCGAACAGGTGGAATGGGAAGTATATTGCATACACTTTTTCATATAGTTGATGTTGAGTGGAGCTGGATACGTCTCTTACAAGGTAAAACTGACTTTCAGGAGAGTTTCGATGGTTATAAAAGCTTAAATAAGGTTCGAAAATTGGACGCTGAATTTCATTTGGAAGTGGAAAACTTTGTGAACAACTGGGATGCCAGTATGGAAAATCGTTTGTTTTACGATACTCTACCAGACGGTAGTATAGTGACGGATACTTGGGGTGAAATCATGCGACATACCATTGCTCATGAAATTCACCACATCGGGCAATTATCAATTTGGGCAAGGGAAATAGGAAAAAAGCCTGTTTCTGCGAACCTCATTGGTCGGGGTCTTTCCTCTTATTCCAATAAATAATTCAAATAGAAAGTTTGCTAAAAAGGTGGCAGAAAAAATGGAAGAAAAGAAAGTGACATGGCTAGAGCTATTTGAAGATTTGCTGTTTGTAGCAGCAGTTGCTACTGCCACTCATGTTTTGCTTCATGTTGAAAATGGAAAAATTCCTTTTGAATATTTATTGAAATTTATGCTGATATTTATCCCCATCTGGTGGGCATGGACCGGACAGACGATGTTCACAAACCGGTTTGGCAAAGACCTTTTGCATCATAGAATGTTCATGATTACTCAAATGTTCTTTGTTTTGATTATGATTTCGAGCTTATCAGTAGATTTTGATCAGTATTACCTATCTTTTCTGATTGGGTATATCGGATTAAGAGCACTGACAGCTGTACAGTATCTCGTTGTCCAACGACTGGAGCAAGGAGATGCAAAGAGAGTATCAAGATTCTTGGGAACATACTTTTGGATTGGAATAATCATTTCATCCCTTTCTATCTTTTTTAGTTCATGGGTTCGATATGCAGTGTTGTACGCAGGAATTCTTGTTGACATGATTGTTCCAATAATTGGCCGTAAGTATCTAGTAAAAGTTCCGACTCATACTGCCCATTTATTAGAACGTTTTGCTCTGTTGACCTTGATTCTCTTCGGAGAATCGGTGGTCAGCATCCTTTCTGTGCTAGAGCCCCAAAAAGGGGATTGGAATTCGATATCATTTTCTATCAGTTCATTCATCGTTATTCTCGCTATGTGGTGGCAGTATTTTGACAATGTAGAAAAGAAAGTGAATAAATCGGTTCAAGGGACAGGTCAAACCATTGTATATGGACACCTATTAATCCTCATGTCCATGAGCATGATTGCAGCGTCCATTAAACTAATGTTTTTACAAGAGTTGAGTTACTCGTATAGGATGTATTTCATATTCGGTTCGGTGCTGCTTTACTTCGTAGCGACAACTATTGTGTTTCATCAATATAGACACCAACAACATCGCTTGAAGCTGTATCATTTAGGCGGCTTTCTTGGAATTTTGGTTGTTTTTTTTACCATCAATCTTTTAACAGTTGTTCCAAATATCATGATCATGGGTGAACTGGCACTATTTTTTATAATCTACGCCAAAGTCACAACAGCGTAGTTGAAGAAGGGAAAGGGTTGATTTGAAGCTATAAGTAGTGCAGTTATTTTTTGGGCAGTGGTAGCTATCGCTCTAGAATGGATTTCATTGAAATTTCATGTTTTTACCTATATGGGTTGGAAATTGTATTATTCCTTTTTCATTTATTTGGTTGTATTTGCCGCTAATTAGAAATCACTCTTTTAAAAAGCACCCTAAATTTTTCCCTATCTTCTGATGTAAATGGTTTTGGCCCTTTTGTACGCTTTCCGCTTTTTCGAGCCATTGCACTCAAATAACGTGATTGTAATAATTGGTCAATGTTTTCATTTGTATAGCTATACCCATTATGGTGAAGAACCGTACACCCTTTTGCTAAACCTAGAGATGCTAGTCCATAATCTTGGGTAATGATGATATCTCCTTTTTCCGCTAACTTCATAATCCGATAATCCGCTGCATCTGCGCCAGAATCAACGTAAATCGTTTCCACTCCCGATGGTTGTTCCGCAGTAGAAAAATGAGAAAAGCTAGTAACAAGGATAACAGGAATTCCAGCATTCGTACCTTCAGAGATAACAATATCTTTTACCGGACATGCATCTGCATCAACATAAATTTTCATCTTGATCTCTCCCCTAAATAAGTTCGAATTGATAGTGATGATAATGTCAGATTAGGAATTTGTCAAACGATGAAGATTCTTTAGCTAGAATCATTTAAAAAACATAAACGATGAATACCAAGGAAATATCCAACCCATTCGTTTTCCTGTATAAAAAGTCTCTCCGTACAAAGAATATGTATAGTAACTACCAGTTTTGGAGGAAATCGCATGGTAAATATAATGGAAACAATCATGGATGCCATGAAATCAATGGTAGTTCAAGACGAAGACCAACCTCTTCATGTCGGTGAGGTGATGTCATGCTGGATTTACTTAGCGGGACTTGAATTAGCCAAAGTATCTGTTCAAGCAGGTATAAATACCACGACGGATGTTGAACTAAAAGCAATACTTGAAGAAGACATGAAACTAGGGACCAGTCAAAGGGAACGTCTTCATGCCTTCATGATTAAGGAAGGAATTACGTTACCACCTGCCCCTGAAGATATGCCAAACTCAGACCCTAAAAGTATTCCTCTTGGTGTTAAATTAACGGATGATGTGATAGCAAACGAATTATCTTTAAAAATTATTAGTTTAATTATGCGTGCTGCTGGTGCTGCTTCTGAATCAATTCGTACAGATGTAGGTTTATTGTTTATTCAGTTTCAAGCAGAAAAATTTGCTTTCGCAGCTAGATTAAAACATTTAATGCGTAAACGGGGATGGATTAAAGTACCACCTTTTTATGTTCCACCTGGTTCCCAACAACCATTAAGTTAGGAGTTTGCGTAGATAGTAACATTAATCTATTTGTTAAGCTAATGGTTGCAAGAGTTGAAGTTCCAGCTGCTATTTTGGCAGCTTTTCTTATTGAACAAACGGGCATTTTACTTAAATAAAGATAGATTGGCAATGAAAATTCTAAGAGTTTTCATTGCCATTTTCTTTGTAATAATTTATTAATAATCGCACTTGTTAAAGTACCTAATACAGCACTTCCTGCAACATCAGATGGATAATGATGTCCTACCCAAATTCGTGACAATCCCGTTAAAAAAGAAAAACCCAACATTATAGCTCCAAGGATACGTTCATTAAAGAAGACTATTGTTGAAACGGCGAAAGTTAGTAGTGTATGTTTACTTGGAAAGGACGAATCGAATTTTGAAGGGATAAGTATACCTACTCTCCCTTCTATAAAAGGACGGGGCTTAAAATAAAACAACCGAATTATAAAATGCATGAATAATGAAATCACGATAGACACTACTGCTTTAATAGTTACATTCTTTTTTTTAAAAAACAAAATCACTAAAATAAGAATGAAAACAAATTTCATCTTTTTGGAAATAAGTATCATTAATTTATCTATTAATAAATGACGTCCGGAAAGCAAATTTATTAGATGAAATAGTTTAACATCCAAGCTTATTCACCTCTATTTTGTACGATATTTTGGATAAATCGATAAATAACTTGATTCAATTCACTTGCTGCCTTTGTTGGGACCTGATGTTTAATGCCTTCAACAAAGGTTATTTCATTTTGAGGTAGTTTCGTATGTAGTAGCTGTGCATAACGATAAAATGTTTTATCTTTTCCGCCATAAATGAGGGAAATTGGCATAGTAATGTTCTCTAGTAGATCGGAAATGTTATAGTTCATACTGTAATCATAGTATTGCAAGATGTTTCTAGCATCACCTTTTTTAGCTTCTAGTAACATCTTGTCAAACAACTCTTTTGTATTTGAATTGCTATGGGATATTGACCGAGCTAAAGTAGGCAATGCCCCAATCTTTGCAAGGTTTTTAGCAAGGCGAATCCTGTTTTTTAGACGCCAGTCACTTACCTCAGACATTCCACTAATAATGATTCCACCTAACCCACGGTCTTTTGAAGGTGATAAAAAAAACGCCAATAGAATAGATGCACCGGTTGAATATCCGCATAAAAAGGCTTGCTTAATATCCAAATGGTCCATTAGTTTTTTTATATCCTCAACGATTAGTGGATAGGTAACAGGTTTTCTTGAAAAAGGACTCCTTCCATGTCCTCGTATATCAAAGGTGATCACCTGAAAATAACGAGATAGTTCTTCTATCTGATATATGAAATTTATTGAAGTAAGAACAGGTGGATGAATAAATATGATTGGCACCCCTTTACCTTTAACAGTGTAGTAAAGGGTACTCTCATCAACTTCGAGGATCGGCATAATATCACCTCAAATTAATAATACCTTGATTTGGTTTCATTTATTATTTGGTTCATTTTGTTGAATCATACAAAAAAAGCTAGGTCTCCCTAGCTTTTTTACAACTCAAATTCCTGGCAGCCTTTTCTTATTGAACTTGAGGGGTAGGTTGCTTCTCGGATTTATTTAACCCGTTATAAGCAATTACGATGGGGTTCTTATTTAACTAAAGTTTAGTTCAACGTGGAGAAAATGCTGAATATACTTCAAATAATCAAGAAACATTTAGAGTCTTATTTGTTGATTTATGTGTACCCTTATTTGTGGAAAACTGTTAATTCTAGTTTTTCTTTTACATCGGTTCATCCATCTATTACCAATATGACGTTGTTGAAGCTGCCTATCAGGAGGCAACTACTCTTGATCCGTACAGTCTGGATCTTAAATTCTCCCTTGCCTCAACACAAATTATCCAGAAAAAAATCCCGGAAGCATTAAATACATACAAGCAAATAGTAAATCTAGATCCTGCTAACTTCAATGCCAATCTGCTATTCGGTGTGTATTCAAAAATAAATGGAGATGAGGATGCCTATAAAAAATCAATCTCCACATTAAAGCAGATAGACGCTCTTAAAACAAATCTGTTTCTTCAAAAATTCGAAACAACAGACAATATTTTAAAAGAAAAGTTAAACACATCTGTTCCAGCCAATTTACCACAAAAAGATCATGCCATCGTGATCCTAGGTTATGCGCTTGCCGATGACGGAACGATGAGAGAGCCACTGATTGAACGTTTAAAGGCAGGCCTCGCAGTGGCAAATCAAAACCCTAATTCCAAAATTATTGTCACTGGCGGCGTTCCAAAACAAGGGAATACAGAATCGAAAGTCATGAAAGAGTGGCTCATTGCCAACGGAATTGATGAAGGACGGATTTTAACAGAGAATAAATCAACAGACACAGTGGAAAACGCGCTCTTTACAACAGCCATTCTGGAAAAAGAAGGACTGAAAGATGTCACTATCGTTTCAAGTGCGAGTCACATGCGAAGAGCCCTTACGATCTTCAAGGAAGCCAGCAGCTTTTACGATAAAATGAATGCAGATAATAGTAAGAGAGCCTTCACAAACATGGTTTACTTAGATTATCCAACCATAGAAGATGCCCAAAAAGTAACAAACGACGAAAGGCTGGTCATTTACCGAGATCTGCTAAGAGCATCAGGAATTTGGCAGTATCCGGGAGTACAAAGATAGACTTTAATGTGAACAAAATCAACAATCGGGCGTTTTCCTTAATGCCACTACACATTAAGGGATTAGATTTTGTAAGATAAAAAAAGAGACATTAAAGAAGGCAAGCCATTTTATGATAGTGGCTTGCCTTTATTTATAGTATGAGATTTTTAATAATCGCAGTAGGTTAACCGCGTCTTCCGCCTCTACCGCCTTGCTTTGCTCCAGTGTTACGTTTGAGAGTAGACAAATTCTCTTCACTAGTCTTTAAATAACGAGCCATTTTATCTTCGAAACTTTCCTTGGGTTTGAAATTGCCTTTTGAACGGTTATCAGCTCTTCCCTGTCGTGGAGGGCGTTGTGAATAAGAAGAGGTTTGTCCTTCGGGTTTATCAATAGCTTTTTTGATGGACAAAGCAATTTTTCCGTCTTTCTCACTAATCACTTTTACTTCTATCATGTCGCCTACTTTGAGATGGTCATTAACGTCTTTTACATAGCTATCTGCAACCTCACTAATATGCACAAGACCAGTTGTGCCTCCCGGTAATTCTACGAATGCTCCAAAATTAGTGATACCGGTTACTTTACCTTGTACCTTGCTTCCTATTTCGACTGACATAAAAATTATTTTCCCCCTCAATATTGTTAAAAACACTTTATTATAACAAATTTTTGAGTGAAATAATATCTACTGGTGTTATTTTCCTATAGCTAGGAAGCTTAAATTGATTAATCCTCACTTGTATCTAAATAAGGAACGCCGTCAGTAGTATTAACCTGTGTGGAAGGATCCTCGCTTGTGTTTAAATAAGGGCTGACACCAGTAAAATTAGCTTGTGTTGAATGGTTTTTACTTGTATCTAAATACGGGTTGCCTTCAATATCATAATTAGATTTTCTTGATGGTTTAGACTGTTCTGGCATAAACTCACCTCCATTAATATATTGTGTGGAGATGAAGGGAGAAATACAAGTGTTGACACCATTATTGAACCGAAGGCTTTACTGACACCTTAATGGATTCTTTTTGAAAAAGAAATTTTCGACATTCTTTTTAGGTTGTTAAGGGAGTTTTTCCAAGATTAGAGCGGACTGAAGGGGTTGTTAATCAAACATTTGATTAGTATAGCATATACGGAACTTAGTCGAAGGATGTCGGAGTCAAAAGCAAAACTAAATAAAAAAGGCACTTACCAGTAGTGCCATTTAAGTGCTGTTAGAGCTTTTATGTTAGGTTCTTTTCTATAAGTTTGTTGCTTTTTTAGAATCGCCGATAAAATTGAAAATTCGCCGATAAAGTGGTTAAATTCGCCGATAAAATGGTAGAATCGCCGATAAACCCACAAAATTCGCCGATAAATCTGACCTAACCGGCTAATAGGGTGTAATTTTACATCTTATTAATGACTTTTTGGATGTTTTACTGTGGGAATAACAACATTCTTTACGAAAACAGCCTATATTTAAAACTTTCTAGGGAATTGTCTCACAATGGCAGCGGTTATGGTGTCGGCCATTTGTAAAGCTTCCAGCTCGATTTTATCAAAGACAGCAATACTCGCCTTAAAATCTTTTTGGAGTATCAATACTGCTTCCTGTGTAGTAAGTGCCAGATGCTCGAAAAACATTTCTTTGAATTCTTCTTCAGATATAAAAGGATTTATTGTGCTTAGGAATTCGGCAATCTCTTCTCCATTTGCGTACCATCTTCTCTCTGCGTCGGCTACTGCTCTTTGATCGCCTGCTTTCGCAGCTTTGACAATTTCCACAGCAATTAGCAAGTGCTCCCTTATTAAGTTGCTGAACATTACGGCTATTCTATTTCCATAGAATGGTCTTAGTAAATCTCCCATATCTGTAGCGTTCCGGAGAAGGCGTGCGGTAACAAAGTCTAGATCAGGTAAATTAAAAGCCAGGCTATTAATGGTCATTCTTGTCCAGTATACGTGTTGTTCCCATACTAAACGCATGGAATTGCTTAATCTAACTTCCTTTTCGCTAATACCAGAAGAGTTAAACCAAGGATGATTCATGGTTTCACCCCCTTACTCTTTAACATCTTATTCAGTATATTCCGATTCTACAAAGCGGCTTGTACTATAGCTATTGGATAAACGTTGATTTTAATCCAAAATGAAGTCTTCTAATGAGAAAGAGGGTGCACCGATTATCCTGCGGTTTACACCCAAATGAACTTATTGATAAGTGTGTTAAGCATTCTTAATAATTATAGTTTCAAACGTATTTGCCACTGCTTTACAACTGTTAGCGATTTCTTCTAGACCTTCATAAATTTGTTTATATTGAATAATTCGGATAGGATCATTCCCAACGGTAAACAACTGCTTGATAGATTCACGCAAAACGTGGTCACAATGGGCTTCAATATTTTTAATGTTGATGGCGTGTTCTCTCATATTTAACAACTTCTTTGTTGATAGCTGTTGAATAGCTGCATCCATTTCTATGGCACAATTTTTGATCGCCTCAATAAATTGATCCATATAATCGTCCGTTTCGATAATAGAATAGATTTCAAATAGCACTGCCGTATGGTACAAACCGTCCAAAATATCATCCATGCGTATGGAAAGGGCTAAAAGGTCTTCACGCTCAATGGGGGTGATGAAAGCATTATTTAAATCGATAATAAGATCATGAACCAAGTTATCCCCAATTGATTCAAATTCCTTCATCTTTTCGGAAAAAAATTTAAGCTCACCGACGTCATTAAATTTGCAGCCCGCAAAGTAGTTCGCGCTTTCATTTAAATTTAAAGAAATGCCAATCAAATGTTTAAAAAACTTATTTTTTATCGATTCCATTAATTGACCTCCAGTTTGCCAATGAATCCTTATATTTAATGCAACAACTGGATAATTAGTAACGGCTTACGTCTATGCCAAGTTTGGAACCAAAGGACTTTGTCGGGAGTGCCTATAACCTGTTAAAATGAAAGCATATACTACTAGTGAGAACGCATATGGAAACCCGTTGGATTGCCAAAGGAGAAATGTGAAGGTGATTGGGGTGATGCACAGTGAAGAAGCGGTCAAGGTTGCGTAAACGGATTCGGGAATGGCTAAACAAGCGGAAAAGGCAGAAAGAAGAGAACGCGCTCCCAAGTTTTGCAAACAATTGGATGGAAAACCATCAGGAAGAATTGGAAAAGGCAAAAGAGTTATTTAATAATGAACGGCCAACCGAGGATTAATAAAGCTGCGATTCTTCCATAACGAAGGATCGCTTTTCTTTTGGCTGTTACATTGTCGTTTTTGGAACTGATTTATCACTAAGTTCTACCGAAGGGAATCAGATTCGGACACGAAAGGCCTTGGATGGAACAAAGCAGTCTGAATCGGCCCCCGATACGGAGACACGAAGGGCCTTGGATGGAACAAAGCAGTCCGAATCGGCCCCCGATACGGACACGAAAGGCCTTGGAATGAACAAGGCTGTCTGATTAAAGGGCATCCTTGAGGTAACCCCTTTTTTTGTAATGCTATCGAGCAGGATAATGTAACAAACAAGAAGAATTGATTAAGGGAAATAAATACGGTTATCAGGGGAGTAAATGGAATGAAGGCTATTGTTAAGATAATGAAATCTGATAATCACCTTTAAACGGTACCCTTTAGGAACCGCTTCATCCACCTTTTTTCTGCCAAAGCTGTGACCAAAGGCAATAGCTTTTGTCTTGATTGCCTATGACCTATAAAATGAAAACATACACTACTAGTGAAACTGTTAGCAGAGGGGATGTTAAGCTTTTGTTAAATTTATTGTTGTCACTTGAAATTTGAAATATTGATATTATACTACCTTATAAAGAGAATCACATTTTTGATTCTCTTTATGTATGTTCTTCAATGCAAAGCAAGGAACAAATGAAGGGAATAAGAAAATCATGAATGAACACATCATAGCCTTTATATTGGGAATCGTGGAAGGATTAACAGAATATTTACCTGTATCATCTACAGGACACTTGATTTTAGTGGGCAGTTTGTTAGGGTTTACAGGGCAAAAGGCGAATACCTTTGAGGTCATTATCCAACTTGGTTCTATGCTTGCCATTTTAGTTTTATATTGGAAAAGATACCTTTCGCTATTAAATTTCAAAACGATTGGAAAACCGGAAAAGAAATTAGATGTCATCCATATTATATTAGGGGTAATTCCAGCCGCGGTTGCAGGGCTAGTGCTGCATGATTTCATTAAAACGCAGCTTTTTTCACCAAAGGTTGTCGTGGTCAGCCTTATTGCTGGAGCGATTTTGATGATTTTTGCAGAGAAAGCACACAGAGCTTTCACTGCTGAAACGGTTGATGATTTGAGCTACAAACAAGCTTTAACCATTGGACTATTTCAATGCTTAGCAGTAATCCCTGGTTTTTCCCGTGCAGGTTCCACGATCTCAGGTGGATTACTAGCTGGAGCCAATCATAAAACGGCAGCTGAATTTTCCTTTTTAATTGCCCTTCCTATTATGGTGGGGGCAACAGGTTTGGATTTTATTAAAAGTATGCATTTTTTACATGCGAGCGACTTTCCTTTGTTCGCGATCGGTTTTTTCACGGCATTTGCTGTAGCAATGTTTGTAGCAGTTCTATTCCTTAAAATATTAGGAAAAATCGGTTTAAACGTTTTTGCCTATTACCGCATCGTATTGGCCGTTTTATTCTATGTTATTGTCATTCTCTAGGAAAATCGGCGCACTTGGTAAGCCAGTTCCTATTATTAAAGGGACTGGCTTAGTTTTTGATTAAAAAACAACTTTTGGAAATCAACGGTAGTTAAATAAAGAAGAGGTGGAATTCGTTTAGAATTCCATCTCTTTTTTTGTGCTTAAATTTAAATTAAGCAGCTATATTATGTATTTTTTTCTTTCTTTTTTTGACTGATATTGGATAATACCACATGACAAAACCACTTATTGTTAATAGTAATAAACTTATAGCTAATATATCTAATAAAATGCAAAGATCGAATTCTTGATTACCAAAAATAAAATGACCTGAATTTAAACTTGAAACATTTTCATCGATTTTAAATAAATTAGGATGCCTTACTATAAATCCAATGATACTTACGCCAGTTAATAAAAAAGATGTACTTAAACCAATGAACAAATGAATTTTTTTGAAAATCTTAAATGAATGATTACTAAGCATGGATCATTTTTCCCCCAGTATATTCTATTTCTAGTTGTTTCAACTATGAAAATATGTCACTAGTTCAAGGACATTTACATCTTATCGAAAATGATAATCATTGTCAATTAGGTTTTCGATAGTATGAATGCACTAGAGATTATAATGAATGAGAGGGGGGGAACACAATCTGCATAGTAGGTTGTATAGTTCACTCCTGGTGCTCTGTACGATGGCCCGTCATATTAAAAAAAGCAAACAAGGGAAGTGTGCCGCGTGTTCGCTTAACAAATCTTGCAGCAGTTCTTGCTCCATACCAGAATCGAGCACTATTTCGAAGGTAAAGTAATTTGAGTGAAAAAATACAATGGCCCTATCGAGGCATAATAAAAGCTGATAAACTAAACAAATGGATTCAGGAGTTTAACAAAAGGAGCTGTGCAGCTCCTTTTATTATTGAGCAGTTGAAGATGGTCACGCTCTAGCCAAGTACTCGTCGAGCTGATCAAAGGTCCCGCCAAAACCTTGCTTCATGGATTCAAACTCTTCCACAAATCTCTTCCGTTCTTCCTCAGAGGCATTAATAGGACCGCCTCTATGGGTGATGGTGGTTTTGCCGTCCGTTTCTGAAAGCGTCAGAGTATTTAATACTTCTAACGGCCAGATCGGGCTAAAGGGTGCACGGACCGTATTGCCCTCCTCATCAGAAAATGAATTAATGTAGACGAGTTTCTCTGGTGCACTGATTTCGCGAAATACAAACTTGCCCCACATTTCGAAACCATCCTCAGAGCGCATTCTATAGAGAAAGACGCCATCTGGGCGGAGATCGAACTTCGTTATATCTAACGCGAAGCCTTTTGGCCCCCACCAGTGCTTAAGATGCTCAGGATCCGTCCAAACCTTGAACACAAGCTCCCGTGGGGCATTGAAAGTACGCGTGATAACCAATTCGGATTTTTCAGCGTCCATTGTGGTAGAGTTTGTTAGATTTTCATTTATCATGTTAGTTCCTCCTTAAAAATCGTTGTGTTGATCAAATCTTCGTCAATTGTTCCTCAAGACAATCAAGCGTGGATTTGCTACCTCATTGGCCATTTGTTGCGTTTTTCGGCAGGACTACTGCTTGTCATCGTTCTTCACTTCCTTACCTTGCAGGACCTGCAGGTAATCGTCTAGGCGATCGAATCTCTCATTCCAAATTTTGCGGTAAGACTCCAACCAGGCATCAAGCTCTTTGAACGGCTCGGCCCTCAGTTTGTAGATTCGTCGATTGGCCATCGCTTGCACCTCGACGAGCCCGGCATTATTAAGGACACGAAGATGTTTGGACGCTTGCGGCTGATTGAGTCCAAGCTGCTCGGCAATTTCCCCGACTGTGAGTGGGCCATCACGCAAGAGTTCAACGATTTGAAGCCGGTTTGGCTCAGCAAGAGCATTCAAAGTTGTTTTCATATTCGCAATATACACGAAAAAGAATATTCCTGTAAAGGAATATTGAAGTCTTTATTTCCTCATTCAAGATCGGCGGTACTTCTGTGATAGTTTATAGTAATGCCCAACAAGGTGAAAAAAACGCTCACCCGGTAATTAGGAGAGGCCCCAGTCTGATTATTACTAAACAATGGACTCTCATTCAAAATGGTCTAGTTAGCAATTGTTTTTCATGAAAATTTAATTTTCATTCCACAAAGAAGCGTGCCCCAGTCGTTTTTTCCTGAAAAACGGAAATTTCCTGTTTTTCGGAAAGGGTTATTGGAAAAAATTCCACAAAAGCGGAAATTATTATTTTTAATATTTTACTATTATTATAAGAAAAATATATTGGCCTTGTTTCTTAAGGATTCTTTCAACTTTTAATTAATTCTGAATAATAAGTCAATTGTGGTATGAAACTTGCTACTAAATTATTAAATAAAGGGGGTATCTTGTAAAATGGAATTTTGTAAACGCTTTCCATAAAAACAGAAAAGGGGATTACATGGATTTTTTCATTACAGTTCCAAATCACTTTTCAACTTGATCGAAGGTATGATATGTGATTCTTTCAAACTATAGGATTACGAAAATATAAAATACTAATTTGAATTGGAGGAGTTTTTTGGTGAAACGTAAACTATTAGCGATAACTGCGTCTTCTGCTTTAATGCTTCCGCTTGTTCCTCAGAATTTCATGCAGACCCAAGTTTCCGCGGCTTCCTATTCCTCACCCGTACCGGGGGCAGAAGGCGTTAGCGTGACTAAGTTTGATGGGACAAACGAAAATTGGTTAACTACGAAAAACCCAGCACAATATGCAGCAGCAACTGTCTTTGGAAATCTGGGACTCGCTCCTTATAATTGGGGGAAAAAGGAAGACGGAACTGGTTGGTATAGCATGTTCAACCCTGCAGCCATTACCGGAGTTCAAGTCAACGGAATGTTCGACGATGCGAAATTTGTCATTCGTGTACCAGACAACTGGAATGGAAAATTAGTTATATCCGGTATACCTGCGACTCGAAATGAAACGGCGACTGATTTACTGTTTAGTGATTATGTTTTAGCAAAAGGCTATGCATTTGCGGCTACGGATAAAGGGACACAAGGGGAGATTGACGCTAATGATCCATTCGCAAAAGTAAAGAATGCCTTAGTTGCAGAGGATGACAGTATTACGGAATGGAATCAACGCTTTCGACAATTGACCATAGCCGCACAAAAATACTTAACTGAAAATTATTCGGATAGGCTCATTAAAGAGAGTGATCGGAAAAATCCAGCCAGCAAGTTGATTACCAAAAAACACAAAGTTCCTACCTATGCAATGGGAATTTCAAATGGTGGTTATGTCGTCCGTTATGCACTTGAACACGATGGCCCAGAAAAGACAGGGGAACCTGCTATTTATGATGGAGGAGTGGATTGGGAAGGCGTGTTATGGAGAGCGAATGAACCGAATTTAATTAGTTCGTTAACTCCAGTCGTCAATAATGCAGAGAAAGCCCTTTACGGTACAGGCGAAGAAAAGCAAACAGCAATGGAGAATATGTATAAAGCGGGCTTACCGAAAGGTTCCGAAAAACTTTGGGGTTATCATGACCAGGTCTACTGGTTCGTCACATTAAATATTTATCGCGATGAACTCGATCCTACTGCACCAAACCAAGTTGATTGGAGAAACTATTTGAATTTTAAGGATGGTATTCGTGATCGTATTTACGACTCCATCTTTAAAGATTATGATTATACGTTACGACCTCGCGAAGTAAAACAAAATGTAAAAGCGATTGAAAATACTGGCGATATTGATGTACCGTTGATCAGTATATCGGGTTCTTGGGACTCATTAATTTTTCCGTCCATCCATGCTGATGCCTACGACAAGCTAGTAAATGAAGCAGGAAAAGGAAAATTACACCGACTCTATACCATTGAAAAAGGAAACCATGTAGACAGCTTAGTCTGGAACAATTCAACAGATCCGAATAAAGAGTTGCAGCCTTTACTACCGTATGCACATCAAGCTTTTGACTTACTCGTGGACTGGGTGGAAAATCATAAAAAAGCACCTAAAAGTAAAGTCATCTCAGCCCCGCAGGATCATACAAAAGTGTTTGATATTAAGACTGGTAGAGAAATAGCGCCTAAATAAAACAATCGTTTTTAGTTAAAAATGGTCCTGAGAAACAAAGTCTTCTCACGGACTTTTTTGTTGCTTTTTTAGGTAAGAACTCGACATGATTTGCGCTTATTTTAGGAAAAAAATAAAGACGGGGTGCTGGTTGAGGTGATATTTAATCAAACGTTTGATTAAGGTTGAATAATTGGGGATCTTATCAAATCACGTAGGGTAAAGGGAAATAACACACTTTTTTGATAAAGTTGTTAAACTTTCTGGGGAATTAACGTCTTTTTTTCTACATTATTTTTTCATAGATGATCATTAGATGCTTATTTTATCAAGGTATTAAGAAGTTTTAATCAAACGTTTAATTAGTAAAACACGTATCGAATTTCCTCGGAAATGCACGATTAATAGTATACAGGGATTCCTTCACGTATAGCGAATATGTAATTAATAGAATATTAGAAATGAAGGGGGATAAAGTATGTTATTACCTAAGTCTAGATTTGAAACCATTAATGGAATGGAAGTTCATTTTACGCAATGGGGTGATCCGCAGAAACCAACTGTGGTTTGTTGGCACGGCTTAACTCGGAACGGGCGAGACTTTGATATTTTGGCTCGCCATTTGGCTCAAGATTATCATATCCTTTGTCCAGATACGATTGGGCGAGGATGGAGCCAATGGAGTTCTTTCCCTGAAAAGGATTATTGTTTTGAAAGTTACAGTAACCTAGCTATTGGATTATTAGACCATTTAGGAATAGAGCAAGTCCGTTGGGTTGGAACCTCGATGGGAGGAGCCATTGGGATGCGTATTGCAGGAACGCCTCTTCACCAAAATCGTATTACCCACTTAATTTTAAATGACATTGGTGCAGGTGCTTCTGACAATGCTGTTCAAGATATTGAAGGCATAAAACGAATTATAAGTTATGTTGGAACTCCTCCACAATTCAAAACCTTTACCGAACTAAAGAATTATTATAAGACTATTTATGCCACATTTGGTCTTTCTAATGAACAGGAATGGACTGATTTTACCCAATATTCTTGCAGACGAAGAGATGATGGGGGAATTAGTCCTAATTATGACCCGAACATTGCTTTACAATTTCAGCAAACCGGGGATTTAAACTTATGGAAGCAGTGGGAAGCCATTCAATCTAAAATATTACTCATCCGAGGGGAGATATCAGACGTATTGCCCCTAGATGTAGCGGTTAAAATGCAGCAAAAATCAAACTGCCAAATGGTAACGATTCCAAAACTAGGACATGCACCAGCTTTAAATACGGAAGAACAAATCTCCATCATAGAGAATTTTCTTCAGTAAATTATTATTAAAAATGTAAGATAACCTTTAGAGAAGGAAGAAGAAATAACCCTCTTAGCTGCTTTTGACGGGTTCATTTTAGAGGTGCAAACATTAAAATCCCAGGGAGAAACACACGTCATTTCACTTAGGAAATTTCGTGTGTTTTTTAGTTGGTATAACAAGGTTTCTACACACTTTTAGACTTTTTCATATATGAATTCATAAGGTAATTCACAAGGCTGAAATAATTATTGGAAGGTATGTGAATTTGATGCGATTTTTGGTGTGTATTTAACTGAGAATTTGAACATTTTGAAGATATCCAACAAGGAGATTGGATATTTTTGTTAAATTAAATGAAGATTGTGAAAGAATGTACTTAAACTAAAGAAGCAGAATAGTTGAAGAAGGTGTAGGATGGAA
>NZ_JBCNAD010000034.1:0-77247 GCF_050477905.1 Neobacillus pocheonensis
CGTTTTTCTAGGTCAGTTCATAGGATGGAAAGGGTTTTTCAAAGCATTAAATACTTTTACCAAATGATTCCTGAATATACCAATTTTCTTCAGGTACAATATTTGAAACGGTTAAAATAAACGAGGGAATCCTTTCAACGTCAAACACAATCGCGCCGATTTTTTTGTTAAACATAATAAAGGCATCACCATGTGAAAATTTGGCTAGCTTTTCGCCAATTTGCTGTAAAAACATAAAGATAGCCTTTTTCTCCTCTGCTTCAATCGATATCTGAGGTGAAAATCTTAAAATCCATTCTTCTCCGTCAATTGAAAATCGATACATGATTTCGCCACCCAATCATGTAAAATTTATTAATTTAACATATGAAAAAGTATGAATTTTATGTTAGAAAATCAATAAAAAACCATTGCCATTCCTTGACTGTCGATTTCCCATATTGTATATTAAAATCATCATGTATCCGAACATGATAATATTCATCTTTGGCACCTAATGAGGGGTGTCTTGAAAGGCTTAGGAGGAAGAAGTACATGCAAAACGGTAAAGTAAAATGGTTTAACAATGAAAAAGGTTTTGGTTTTATCGAAGTTGAAGGTGGAGACGATGTATTCGTACACTTCAGCGCTATCACTGGCGAAGGCTTCAAATCATTAGAAGAAGGCCAAGAAGTTTCTTTCGAAATCGTTGAAGGAAACCGCGGACCTCAAGCATCTAACGTTGTAAAACTATAATCCTAATAATAATAACCATCCAAGGGCTGACAATTTTTGTCAGCCTTTTTAGTTACGTCAGCCTTTTCCCGAATTCCTGAAGCCTTTCTCCCACTGTGCATTGTGTTATGCAAAACCGATGCGCCGCCCTGCGGCCTCCTTCTTTTTTTAAATACTGATGCAAAAAGCAGCCATCACAGTACTGCTTCATCATAGATTCTACCTGACACATTAGCTCTTTTCTGATTTGTTGCTCCACTAAATGAGTACACCACCTATTCTTAAAGGATTAATGTTTTCGCAAAAATTTCTTTTCCTTCTAAAGCTTGAGTAGCAAGCTTATCAGCTTCTTTATTGTCTTTTCTTGGTATAACCGTATATTTGGGAATAATGCCAAGCGCTTTGATTTTTTCCTCAATTCGATCGAGCCAGCGATTAAGCGAATCTTCATAGCATGGCCATTCCCCTTCAAGCTGTTTTAAGACAACCTGAGAGTCGCCCTTAAATTCACATGTTAAGTGCTGAACACCCATATCCTCTAAGATATTTAAGGCATAGTAAAAGGCTGCATATTCTGCTTCATTATTTGTATCCATTTCATCAAAGCGTTCATTAGCACGAATCCGGTATTTCTTCTTTCCTTGTTTAAAAAAGATTACCGCTCCCAGTCCTGCTTGGTTGGTTTCCTTTTGGAAACCTCCATCAAAAAATACAATAATTTCATGGGGATCATCCTCGATCTCTGTTAACAGCCTTTTCATTTCCTTTAATATCCATGATGTTCCCTTTTCATCATAAAAATACAAATCCGATATTTTCCCGGAGCGTTCCAGTTCCTCTCCGATTTCGATGGCTGTTTCACCAGAGACCCATTCAGATGAAAATTGAATTTTTTCGTTACTTTTTAATTTATGATTCCATTCAAGCCTATATTTCATTGTTTTCAGCCCTTCATGAAAGATTTCAGTCACTATTAAATATATTCTTATTTATCATACCCACTTGTGCAATAGAAAAAATATTTTCATGCCTTCCTGTATTAATATATGGTAAACTTTCAGTATCACAATGGTGGAGGAAAATGAATTGATTGAGGTCTACATTGATGGTGCCAGTGCTGGCAATCCTGGCCCAAGTGGTGCGGGAATTTTTATTAATGCAAACGGAACAATTGATAAATATTCGATTCCTTTAGGAGTCATGTCAAACCATGAAGCGGAATTCCATGCTTTTATTCATGCACTGGAAATTTGCTTAGAAAAGGGATATGATGGCTCTCTTGTTTCCTTTCGGACTGATTCGGAATTAGTAAATAAGGCCGTTGAAAAAGAATTTGTAAAAAACAAACTTTATTCTCCCCTGCTCGAAAGGGCATTACATTTATCTAAAAAAATGGACCTATTTTTTATGAAATGGATTCCAAGTGCAGAAAACAAAGCCGCGGATGAGCTTGCAAGACAGGCCATTAAAAAAAATGAAACTGGGGAGCAAACAACATCATGAAAAAACCAATCTATGCTGATTTAAGCTTGCTTTTTGTCACTTTAATTTGGGGGACAACGTTTGTTTTAGTACAAAATGCGATCGATTTTTTGGAGCCGTTTGCCTTTAACGGAATTCGCTTTTTCATTGCAGCCATATTGCTCATCTTATGTCTGCTTATTTTTGAGAGGAAGCAGTTAAAGCACTTGAATTTCAATATTATCAAATCAGGCGTCTTTATTGGTTTCTGGCTATTTCTTGGCTATGTAACTCAAACAATCGGCCTTTTATATACGACCACGTCAAAAGCTGGATTTATCACAGGCCTTAACGTCGTCTTAGTCCCGATATTTTCGATGTTTCTATTAAAGCAGATTCCTAACAGAAATGCCTTTTTAGGTGTCGGAGCTGCTACAATCGGATTATTTTTTCTGACTTTGACGGATGTATCTTCGCTAAATATTGGCGATGGGTTTGTCTTGATATGTGCGATCAGCTTTGCCTTCCAAATTATTTTTACAGGCAAATTTTCAAGCAAGTATCCAACCCTTTTATTAACGGTCATTCAGATTGCAACCGTTGCAATTTTATCGTTGATTTCCTCTTTCATTTTTGAAGATTGGCGAAAATCCTTCAATTTAACTACATTAGAATCAAACGATGTCATTATTGCTCTTATTATTACCAGTGTCTTTGCTACGGCGTTAGCCTTTTTTATCCAAACAAATTTTCAAAAATATACTTCTGCAACAAGGGTCGCTTTAATTTTTGCGATGGAACCAGTCTTTGCTGCCATTACCGGGTATTTTTGGGCGGGTGAACGCCTCTCCATTAGTGCATTGTTTGGATGTATCCTTATTTTTATGGGAATGATCTTTGCTGAAATGCCAGTTAATAAAATCCCTTTACTTAGAAAAAACAAGAGTATTGAAGGATAAAAAAAACTCCCTTTTCCATTTGGATGGGAGTTTTTTATGCTTATATGGCAAGCAATTCCTTTTCTTTAATGAACTTTAGAGCGCCGCTTCTTGTTTTTATCTGATTAGCAATAAATGTTTCCAACAAAGAAACATAAAAACTGCCGTCGAAGGTTTTTTGCGCTTTTAATGTTAGTTCAATTGCCGTATTGATAATTTCATCGGAAGCATTAGTATAATGTTTTCCGAAAAAAATAAAACCAATTGCATCCTCTTGAAGCTGAAATCCTTTTCCTTTCAAGTAGTGCAAATAATCCTCTACTGTTCGCACTTACTTTACCATCCCTCTCCCCACAATATAAAAACATCCCTTTAGAATCTTAACTTAAACTTTAAGATTTTTCTATCTTTTTTTGAGCACTTATGGCCGAGAATGCCCACCAAAACTCCCAAAAGGGCTCCTCCGATTACTTCTTCCGGCTCATGGCCTAACATTTCTTTCAGCTTTTTTGGTTTCTCTTGTTTAAATTCAACACTTTCGTCTTTTTGAATCTTTTCAATTAAGTCATTCATTGAATTGACCTTTAAGGTGAGTTCTCCGGTTTGCCTTCTGACACCCTGGGCATCATACATGACAATTAACCCGTAAACAAGCGAAAGAGCAAAGTCTACTGTAGGTAAACCTCTTTGTAAGGCAATATAGGTTGTTAAGGTTGATACCCCCGCTGAATGGGAACTTGGCATCCCGCCTGTCCCAAAAAATAGCTCTGGTCTCCATTCCTTCTTTTTAACATAATGAATTGGAATTTTTAGCCACTGAGCAAATCCTATGCTAAAAAGGGCCAAATACACACCTTTGTTCATGCTATCACCTCTGTCTTTATTGTTCGGAAGCCTGAGTTTTATTATTCCTAGTGGAAATACTAACAAAACAGGAGGTGAGTGTTTATGGGTAAAAAACTTGGGGCAAGTCGAGGAGTAAAAGCACCTGGCGTGAATCCACAAGGGTATGGACAGGATGCAGAATTCGCTGAAGAACCAAAAAGCAAACTTGAAAATGCTGCTAAAAAGAAGAATACAAAATAATCTGGACTAGAAAAAGGTTGCCTCAAATGAGACAACCTTTTCAATCAGGAAACAAATGCTTCATCTAACGGCAGCAAACGCTGCAGGCCTCGAAGTTCTAATTCCATTAATTTATTTAATGCCTTTTCTTTTTCAATTTTAAGTCCTGCTTCTTCTAACTCACAACTAACAGGAACATCACAATTAATTTCTGCAAGCATCCTTGATAAATGCAGCATTTCAAGGTCCTGTTCAATTTTTGTTTTGTTTGATTTAGATAGCTGTTCCAAGTTTGCAATGATACCCTCAACATGGTCAAACTCTTGCAAAAGCTTTAAAGCGGTCTTCTCTCCGATGCCTTTTACGCCCGGATAATTATCACTCGGGTCGCCCATTAATGCTTTTAAATCAATCATTTGCCTTGGAGTAATCCCTTTTTCTTCAATAAAAGTTTGCGGTGTATGAACAAGATAATTGCCATATCCTTTTTTCAACAAAATAACAGAGATACTTTCATCTAGGAGCTGAAGGATATCTTGGTCCCCAGTTAAGATGGAAACATGAGCAAAATCCTTCGATTGCTTGGCAATAGTACCAATACAATCATCTGCTTCATAGCCTGCTAATCCAATATTAGGAATATTAAACGACGCGACAACCTCTTTTACTAAATCAAATTGCGGGATTAGTTCAACTGGAGCCTCGCCACGATTGCCTTTATAATCTGCGAATAATTCTGTACGAAAGGTTTTACTTCCCATATCCCAACAAACGGCAAGGTGGGAAGGTTTAAAAGATGATACTGCTGTAAATAAATGCTTAATAAAACCATGGATTCCATTTGTCGGAATACCTTTAGAATTTATCATAAATTGTCCTGTTACAGCCGTAGCATAAAAAGCACGGAATAACAGAGCCATACCGTCAACAAGCATTAGTGAAGGCTTTTGATTATTATCCATTTTAGACCTCCTAAATTTCTTGGTGAAAAACAACACGTTTTTCATTATACCATAATCTGAGGTCAAAATTATTCTATTTTATTTTCCTCATAGGAAATCCAATCGCTAAAGCTTCCGACATAAAGTTTAACATGCTTAAAGCCTGCTTCCTTTAAAGCCAAAAAATTTGGAGTAGCCGTTACCCCTGAACCGCAGTAGACGATAATTTGTTTGTTTGTATCAATATCCGAAAATCTTTTTTGCTGATCTTCCATTGATTTATAGGTACCGCTGTTCAAACCTTCCATCCAAGGCTTATTGATTGCACCAGGTATATGTCCTGCTTTCTTATCAATAGGCTCTTCAATCCCCAAAAATCGTTTTTCTTCACGAGAGTCTATTAATACACCGTTTGCAAATTTTCCGGCAGCAATTTCTTTCACTTCATGAATGTCTGCCGCTATTTCAGGCTTTAAATGGATGTGAAATTGTTCTTCTTCAAACGACGGGACGTCAGTAGTGGTCGGATAATTTGCATCAACCCACTGTTTATATCCGCCATCAAGTACATACACTTTTTCATGCCCAAGGTAACGGAGGAGCCACCAAAATCGGGCCGCATAGGCCCCTTCTCCGTTATCATAGGCAACAATAATCTTGTCTTCAGTTATCCCTGCAGTTTCCAGCTTTTTAACGAATTCATATACATCTGGTAATGGGTGTCGTCCCCCGTGCTCCTGAACAGGACTTGAAAGGTCTTTTTCAAGGTCAAAATAAACTGCCCCAGGTAAATGGCCGCTTACATACTCCATCTTCCCTTTATTAACGTCTGCTAATGAAAAGCGGCAATCAATAATTCGTACATTGCTTTCGTTTACATTCTTTAGTAACCATTCTTTGTCCACGATAAATTTCAAGACAATCACCCCATTATTAGACTATTTCTGCAGTTTTTCCTTTACATCCATTAAAAGTTCAATGGAAACACCGCCATCTAATGCTGCGAGAAGGCTCTGGTAATAATCATCCACCTGCTCTTGCATATGACATATTAGACGATTAAATTCAGTCGATAATTCGTTGGCATAATGATCATTCAGACGTTCTGTTTCCAGTTTTAAATAGGCATCTGCAAGTGGATTTAATGTGTTATTCAGCTCTTCACTCATCCATTTTTTATCATTTTTTTCAAAAAAGGATCTTGGATTTTTAAAATAGCCCATTGCTTTTGAAAATAACTGATTATCTAAATTTATAAACGCTGTTTTAAAATCTATCTCTTCACTATGAGCCATTTCAAACACTGAAAAAGAAAGATCTTGATTGATATCAAGCAGTTTTCGAGTGAGCATGGATTGGTAATCCGCAAATCGTTTCTCAACAAACCTGTCTAATCTTACTGTCGTTGCCCTCATTTCTTGAGCAAAATCAAAACCAAGACTTTCTAAAAATTCGTCCAGGGCACCTTGCAGCGCCTTTTTCAAATTGCGTCCGTCATCCCTTAGTGTAGATGGATTAAAAGCTTCTTTAAAGAAATCGCCAAACCTAAGGAAAACTCTTTGTTTGATGTAATAAACCAATTCTTCTGTTTCATGCATTAAACGGCTTTGAATAGCTTCAAGTGATTGTTGTTTAAGTAACTCCTGAATAATTGCCTTTTGTTTTTCGATTTCTTTCCGCTTTTGTTCCTTTATTGCCTTATCTTCTCTTGAATTTTGAATCAGCTTATCCACTAAAGTTTGAACACGGGTTAATTCAGTCTCTGCTGAAGATATGGTCATTTCAGTTAAATCGTTCGAAATAAATTGATAAAAGGCATCTTCAAAAATAGCCATCCCAGAACTTGGATGTTGTGATTGATTGGTTTTCTCTGCTAATGCCTGCAGGCTCGATAAAGAATAGAGATGCGGATTTCTAATCCCATATTTTACAAGCTGTTCCTCCACATATGAGGCCACTGCCACCTTTTCCGCTTCATTTTCGGCAAGGTCGATGGCATTAATAAGGAAGAACATTTTATCCATTTGAAACGATTCTTTCACACGTCCCAGTTGAATGAGAAATTCACGGTCTGCTTTTGAAAAAGCATGGTTGTAATACGTGACAAATAAAATGGCATCAGAGTTTTTGATATAATCAAAGGCTACACCCGTATGTCGGGCATTAATGGAGTCAGCTCCAGGAGTGTCTACAAGCGTTATCCCTTTACGTGTTAGTTCACAATCATAATATAGCTCGATCCATTCGACATAACAGGATTTTTCTTCTTGCGCTACAAACTCATGGAAGTCATTTAAATCGGTTTTTTTGATTTTACCAAGGTGATCAACAAAAAGGTCATAGCCCTTATTAAATGCCTGTAAAAAAGCAAAATGGGTCTTCTCTAAGACTCCTGTCTGATGATCCTTTAACAGTATTTGGTCAATTCTCTTTGCTGCTTCTGTAAAATTGTCAGCATGATATTCAAATACCTTTAAGGAACGATTAACATCATCGAGCATCGTAGTTTTTTCTTTAAATTTTACCAGGACTGTTCCATGGGGATATTCAGCCGTTACTGGCTTTATCTTGTTAATAGCAGCTGTTGTTGGATTCGGTGATACAGGCAGCACTTTTTCCCCCATTAACGCATTAGCAAAAGAGGATTTACCCGCGCTGAAGGCACCAAACAGGGCTACAGTAAAGCCTTTATTATTCAATCTATCTGCCTTTTCGTCTAATTCAGAGGATAGCTTTTGAAAACCAGGCAGGCTTTGAATGATTTCTGATGCCTGATGTAATCGTTCAATTGTAATTTTTAGACGATTGTCTGCGATTGGAGCATTCTTTTTCTCCTTAACAGATACAATATTTGCTTGGACTGTTTGTTCAGGCTTTGCAGTTTTCCCATTAACTGCTTGGATGTCTCCCTCGGCCTTGATTAATTCATATTCCTCTTCATCATCTTGGTTAAACAGATGATAAGTATCTTCTTTAAGGCTTCCTAATTGTATAAGCATCTCCGAAAAATGATTTTCAATCTTATTTATTTTGCTTTCAGATTGGTTTATTGCAGATAATGCATTTACGTATTTCTCGAATTTGCTATATTCTTTCTCATATTTTTCTTTTAATTTAACGTTTTGTTCAGCTAATGCTTCTAAGAAACGAGCTTTAAATTCATGTAAATGATTTCTCGCTAACTTCTTAATTTCATTGGCGACATCTTCTGTATAGTGGAGAAGATATTCCCCCGTTACACGGGCACCGCCTTTAACCGTTTGTTTTAAAATTTCAATCGGAACTGGGACTGAAAAGGCCTGCGCAACACCCAGAAGTTCACCATAATCAAGTTTGGTTTCCTTTAGGGTACGAAGTAAGAACTCGCGTAAATGCCACTCAAGCTGTGATTTCACTTTTTCAAGAATATCTTGATAAAAATGATCCAGCCTCGCCTTTTTTTCCTCTAACGTTTTTTGTTTGGAGAAGAGGAAGCCCACTTTAAATTCCGACTGACACGATTCTAAGTAACTTTCCGCTAATGCTCTTGTTTGAAAAGGCATAAGGTAGGCATTTTTCATGATCTGGGTGATTTCATGATCGAATTCCTTCTCTTTTACGCTAACCCCTTCGTTTAATTTCATTAAGTCTAAGCTGATGCCTTGGTAAGTTACTAACAAAGACTCCTTTTCATCCTCTGGTAATTCATTAAATAGTTCGAGAGAAGGGATGAGCTTTTCATCTTCTTCCTTCCTTAATTCGTTCAGATGATCTTGGGTTATTTTTTTCAATGAATGAAAAATCGACGGAAGGAAAAAATGGTCCTTTGATTCCAATTTTTCAGCAATGAAGTCCTGAAGCTCATGAAATTCATTCAAGCGGTGGTTTTTATACTTTAAGGATGTATAAAAAATCCGCGCTGGCTTTACGCCCCATGAGGCAAATGAATCGACAACACTTTTTTGGAAATCTTGAAAACTCAATTCCTCATCCTTATGCTTATCTATTTGATTAATGACTAAGTATACTTCTTTACCTGCTTCAGTTAGTTCTTTTGTAAATAGGAAGTTTAACTCGGCTTGGACATGGTTATAATCCATCACGTAGAAAATTAAGTCAGCAAGATGAATGGCTGATTCCGTTGCAATACGGTGTGCATCATCAGCAGAATCGATCCCGGGAGTATCCATAATGACTGTGTTAGGAGGTAGATGAGAATCGCTGTGGCTGATTTCAATCTCCTCGATTTTATCACCGTCTTTACAATAGTTTTTGACCATTTCATAATCATAGGGAGCTAAATAAAGCCTCGGCTTTTCATTTTTGAAGAACACTTTGGCGTATTCCTCGCCTGATTTTACCCTTACTAAATTTGCACTCGTGGGAATCGGACTAGATGGGAGTAAATTTTCACCGACAACCTGGTTAATCATCGTCGATTTTCCTGCGGAAAAATGGCCGCAAAACGCAATGGTAAATTCGCGATTTTCTAATTTTTTGGCAAGTTGCTTCACCTTTTCAGCATGCTGCAAGTCCTTCTCTGCCAATAAATAATCATATATTGAAACAAGCTTCTGTTTTAGCGATTGCCTGGTTTCATTTGGATTGACTGTTTTAATCATTACGTATATACCCCTTAACAACATATTAATAGTTTTATTTTATACGATAATTCAAACTTTTCCTATCTTGACACTTATTGAAAACAAAAAAAAACAAGGCTTTCACCTTGGTTTAATGAAAAAATGTATTAATGTGTAACATTTTTTAAAACGTGCTTCATGACAAATGCATAGATTATAACCGTTCCGCCCACAAAAGCAAAAGTCATATGTAACACCTTCCTTATCAGACTCTCAGATGAGAATGATTTTCATCGTTAACCTCATAATAGCACAGCTGATAATCATTTTCAATACACCTTTTGTTTTGTCACAATTATTTAACAAACTTTGGTATAAACCGATTACAGTCCTGAAAATCTCCTTCATATTCCGTTAAGCTTTTCAATACCTTTTCTTCCTCTTGAATTCGAATGGTCAAGATTATTCCATTTAATAATGTAAACAAACAAGCAGTATAATAAGCGGAAAACATGCAGGGAATAACCAGTAATTCGATTGAGACAACAAAATAATTTGGGTGCCTAATAAAACGGTACGGACCTTTTTTGACTGCTTTGGCACCTGGTAAGACGATGATTTTTGTATTCCAATACCTTCCAAGTGATGTAATAACCCAAATCCTTAAGAATTGGACTAGAACAAATCCAAAAAGAAACAAGGGCCAAACAGGGGATAATCCACGATTTAGAAAAACCTTTTCTACTAATAAACTGACAAAAAACATCGTGTGCATTAGTACCATAAAATAGTAATGGCCTTTTCCAAATTCAACGGCTCCCTGCTGCTTCAGCCATTTTTCATTACTTTTCGCCACCAAAAGTTCCAATATTCGTTGTAGCACTATGAAAGAAAATAAAAACATGAACGGAAGAATATCAATCATTTAATTCCACCTCAAAAGAAGTAATTCTGAGCTAAATCCAGGACCAAGAGCGGTGCAAAGCCCGATTGATCCCTCGGGAATCCTCCTCTCCATATAACGTTTGAGTACATACAAAATGGTGGCAGAGGACATATTACCATACTGTTTTAAAACCTCAAGAGATATGTCCGTCATCGAAGCAGGAATTCCTAATGAATTTATATAGGCATCAATTACTTTTTTCCCGCCTGGATGGGCAATAAAATGGTCAATTTGTGCAAGAGTGAGCTCGTTTTCCTCTAAAAAGGCACTAACATTTGGCTTTAGCCAATCTTCAATAATATGGGGGATATCCCGAGAAAAAACGACATACAATCCCGAATTCTTTATGTCCCAGCCCATTACATCTAAAGAATTGGGCATAAGTGTGGACTGGGTTGAAATGATAGAAGGTGAAGTTGCTTGCTTTTGAAAGCCTTCATGGCCAGTTTCATCTCCACAAACCAATGCACAGGCAATACCATCAGCAAAGAGAGTGGTTCCAATTAGATTGCTTTTGGAAAGGTCATTGTGCTGGAACGTTAAACTGCATAATTCAACAGAAAGGACAAGGACTTTTGCTTTAGGAAAAGCAAGGCAGTATTCAAATGCTCTAGATAAGCCAGCAGCTCCACCCGCACAACCCAAACCCCAAATCGGGATTCGTTTCGTATGGGGCCGAAACGGCAATGTATTCATGATTCTCGCTTCAATGCTCGGGGTAGCGATACCGGTAGTCGAAATAAAAAATATCGCGTCTATTTCTTCATAAGGAATCGTTTCGGAGAGAAAAAAATTACTATGTAAACACTTTTCAATGGCTTCTTTTCCGAGTGTGACAGCCGAATCGATATATGCGTTGTTTTTTTCCTCAAAGGTATGATTCTCATGAAACCATTCTATATTGTTCACGAAATGTCTCTTTTCGATTTGACCATTTTGAAACGCTTTTAATAGACGTTCAATATCCTTGAACGAATCTGTGAAAAGTTCTCTCGCGAACTCCGATGCTTGCTCTTGTTTAATTTCATATGGGGGAATAGCCTCAGCAATGGAAGTAATCGTAGGCATAATCATTCTCCTTCGACGATGGTAAGGATATTTTTTCCAGTCAATAGAGGATTATACGGAGAAAGTGAAGGATACATAAAAAAAGCTTCCCCAATATGGAGAAGCAAACGTTTTGAAGGTTGTTGTTGTGCTCTTTTATTATAGCGTGGAATTGCATTTCGTACATTGCATAAACATTTCCATTTTATTGTTTATCAGGTTGTTTTTGAACTTCAATTTTTATTTTTTTATTCGCGATTGATCCGCAAATCTTACAGATTTCCACAGTATCGTAGAGAAGTCGACATTTCTCACAATAATATTTTTCCACTAGAAGCACGCTCTTTTCTGAAGGAAAATTAAGCATTTATTATTATCATATTTCCACTTTCCCAATTTTGTGACAACAATTTAAAATTGAACATTTTTTCACATATTAAATGATAATCAATTACATTTATCACAGGTCAAAAGTGATAATTCACATTTTAGTCACAAATGCCTCCTGTCTTTTGTGATATAAATCACTGTTGCATCAAGTTTTTAACATTAACATTGTAGATACCTAAGGAATGAACAATTTGTGAACTTCCAAATTTCATATTTTTCTTTCATGATAGTTTTGTATTATGAAAGAGAACTAATTTAATTATTTTTTAATTTTCTGAAGGGAGTGCAAGGGGATGGCGAAAACGGAATTAAAAACAAATCAAAAAACAGAAATTGAAGACAGCTCTTCTCTCAAGGGGACACTCGCATCTGTTTTCTTTTTGGGAATCTTTATTGTTGTCACTTGGATCAGTGTCTACTACCTATTTGTTGAACGTTTTTAAAGATTAAGGAGGAAATAATTATGCATATGCATAAATTTGAAAAAATTTGGCTGATTTTTGGAATTAGCTGCCTTGTTATTTTCTTATCAGTTGTAGGTGTAAGCGCCTTCTATCTAGGCAATAAACCGCCTAGCTGCTTAACGACTATAAACCCGGCAAAAGTCGATCAAACAAAGCCATTTGACAAACCAGGCTTACATAAGGTTGAAGGTAAAGAGTGGGATTATGAATTAGTATTTGTAGCATCTACTTTCTCTTATAATCCTGGACAGGTGAAAGTGCCGCTTGGGGCAAAGGTTAGAGTGATCGCCACTACTAAAGACGTTATCCACGGTTTCGAAGTGGCGGGAACCAATATTAATATGATGCTTGAACCTGGTTATGTCAGTGAGTATACAACAACGTTTGACAAAGCTGGAGAGTACTTAATTGTTTGTAATGAATATTGTGGTGCTGGTCACCATTTAATGAGCTCGAAAATTGAGGTGGTAAAATAATGGTTAACTCAGCTGTTTCAAAAATAAAAGTTGACCCTCGTGATGCAAAGCTTTCAATGGCGCATTTTTATGTGGCTTTTACAGCCCTTGCTCTTGGAGGTCTAATGGGTTTACTGCAAACTCTCGTCCGTTCTGGAAAATATGAACTCCCTGGAGGCATCGGTTATTATCAATTGTTAACCGTTCACGGCGTCATGATGGGACTTGTGTTAACAACCTTCTTTATTATGGGATTTCAATATGCTGCAGTAAGCCGTACAGCAGGAACCCACTCTAATGCTGCTAGACGTACTGGCTGGATTGGTTTTTGGACCATGACTATTGGTACTGCAATGGCTGCAACAATGATTCTATTGAACAAAGCTTCTGTTCTTTATACTTTTTATGCACCATTACAAGCACATTGGATCTTTTATCTAGGAATGACCTTGGTCGTTGTAGGAAGTTGGATCGACGGTGCTGCACAAATTATGACCTATGCAAAATGGCGCAGGAATAATCCTGGAAAACCTAGCCCATTATTAAGCTTCATGGCTGTCATTAATACAGTACTTTGGATTGTCGCTACTCTGGGTGTAGCAGCAACCGTTTTATTCCAATTGCTCCCATGGTCACTTGGCTTAGTTGACACTGTTGATGTATTAGTTAGCCGTACTTTATTCTGGTATTTCGGACATCCATTAGTATATTTCTGGTTACTTCCCGCTTATATGTGTTGGTATACCATTATTCCAAAAATTATCGGAGGAAAGATTTTCTCAGATTCTTTAGCAAGATTATCATTTATTTTATTCCTATTATTCTCTATTCCGGTCGGATTCCACCACCAGTTAACAGAACCGGGAATTGATCCAGCTTGGAAGTTTTTCCAAGTAATCCTAACTTTCATGGTTATTATCCCATCCCTAATGACTGCGTTCTCTCTATTTGCTACATTTGAAAGATATGGACGCTCTAAAGGGGCAACAGGACTTTTTGGCTGGTTTAGGGTTCTTCCTTGGGGAGATGCACGTTTCACTGTTCCATTTATCGGTATGGCATCATTCATTCCTGCAGGCGCAGGCGGTATCATCAATGCTTCAAACCAAATGGACCAAGTCGTTCACAATACCATTTGGGTTACAGGGCACTTCCATTTAACTGCTGCCACTTCTGTAGTATTAACGTTCTTTGGGATTTCTTATTGGCTTATTCCGCATTTAACAGGACGCAAACTGACAAAAGCGATGAATAAATTAGGTATCATTCAAGGCTGGGTTTGGTTTATTGGGATGGTGTTTATGTCAGGTGCTATGCACTTTGAAGGCCTTCTTGGCGGACCAAGACGTTCTGCTTTCTCCACATATGGCGGAGCAAAACAAGCAGCTGAATGGATTCCATATCAAATTGCTCAAGCTGTGGGCGGAACAATCTTATTTTTAGGCATAATCCTAGTTTTAATTATTTTCATTAACCTAGCATTTTTTGCTCCAAAAGGTGAAGAAGAATTCCCTGTTGGTGAAGCAGAAAACCTACAGGAAACAGCTCCAATGGTATTTGAAAACTGGAAACTATGGCTTGGCATTACTGCTGCCATCATCCTATTTGCTTACACAATACCATTTATTGATATCATACAAAATGCACCACCAGGATCTAAGGGCTTTAAGACCTGGTAAAAAGGATGAAAGGCTTCAATCATTTTTGATTGAAGCCTTTTGTTTTAGCATTTTTCTCCCCGAACCCGCTGGCAAATTTATGAGTAGAACAGATAATAGAATAATCGCTGAGCCTAACCCTTGAATGACACCGAAATTTTCGTCATATAAAAATACGCTTAATACGGTAGCAACAATCGGCTCTACAGTGGCAATAATGGCAGCTTTACTGGTTTCAACATTCTCGAGCCCTTTTGTATAAAATAAATAGGCAAGAACGGTTGGAAACAATCCTAATCCGATTCCATAAAAGACAACATCCCCACTAATTAGAACTTGCCCCTTATTCCATAAACCCGTTAAAGGCAGCAAAGTGATGGCTGCGACAATAAATGTATAAAATGTTACCGTAAAGGGGGTGTACTTTTTAAGGGCGAATTTACCAAAAATACTATAAAGTGCATAGCCGAAACCTGCTCCAAGGCCTGTGAGCAGTCCCCCTCCACTGATGGAGACGGCAGCCTTCGCATTGACTCCTGCAATCAATACGCAGCCAAGAATCGTTCCTCCGACAGAAATGAGCTTAATCGAATTCATTTTTTCTTTTAGAAAGAAATAGGATAAAACAGTGACAAAAGCAGGTGCTGTATACAATAAGATGACGGCAATCGATAAATTCATTTGACTTATGGCAGAGAAGTAGCACCAATTAAATAACACTATGCTGCAAATTCCCGTCCCAATAAACATTGGGAGATCCTTTAGAGCAATTTTTAGTTGGTCCCGATATTGGATCATACCAATGATACCAAGTAAAATAGCTGCTGTGACAACCCGTAATGTCACAATTTCCATTGAGGAAAAGCCAAAACCCGTAAGTTTTCTTACAAAAATCGCAATGATTCCCCATAAGGCTGCACTTGAGGAAATGAGTAGCATCGGAATAGACGTCTTCAATTTAGCTGATAAACCCTCCCGTATTTCTCATAGAGATAATCAATTAAGTATTTAGCATTAAGCCCTTCCCCCGTTACATCTTGCAGGATTTCTAACGGTTTTTTTATTTTTCCGTATCGATGGATATTTTTTGTCAGCCATTCTTTAATCGGCAGCATGTTTCCTTCTTCTAGCAACCGATCAAAATTCGGAAGTTCCTCGAGCATTTTATGCTTAAATTGAGCTGCGTACATGTATCCTAATGCATAGGAAGGGAAATAGCCGAAGCTCCCTCCTGCCCAATGGACATCTTGGAGAACGCCAACTGCATCATTACCTGGACGGATACCTAAATATTCCTCATACATATCATTCCAGACCTTCGGCAGGTCTTTCACTTCAATTTCATCATTAAATAATCTTTTTTCGATTTCATATCGGATGATAATATGCAGCGGATAGGTTAATTCATCAGCTTCAATTCGGATAAAAGATGGTTTTGATTCATTAATTGCCCGATAAAAATCTTCAATCCCAACGTGTTCAAATTGACCGGAGGAGTACTTCTTTAGAAGTTCATAATTTCTTTTCCAAAATGAAAGGCTTCGTCCCACAATATTTTCATAGAAAAGAGATTGTGATTCATGAATCCCCATTGAAGTTCCTGTACAAAGCGGAGTGCCAATCAGTTCTTTTGATATATTTTGTTCGTACAAGGCATGCCCGCCTTCATGGATCGTACCAAAAACAGCAGTTCGAAAATCCTGCTCATCATATTTTGTTGTTACACGTACATCCCCAGGATTTAGTCCAATGGCAAATGGATGGACGGTTTCATCCAGTCTGCCAGCTTTAAAGTTATAACCCATTTGGGCAAGAATTTCTAAACTAAATTCTCGCTGTTGTTCTTTATTAAATGATTTAAATAGAAAGTCCGTTTTAGGTTTATTGGAGGATTCAGAGATTTGCTTTACCAGAGGGACAATTTTTCCCCTTAGTTCACCAAATACATTATCTAGTACTTCAGTTGTAACCCCTGGCTCAAACATATCCAATAACACATTATATTTATTTCCTTCGTATCCCCAATAGGAAATAAACCGTTTTGTCATTTCTACCAATTTCTCTAAATAAGGACTAAACATGGTAAAGTCAGCCTTTTCTTTTGCCTCTTCCCAAATGCTCTCAGCTTTAGACTGAAGAACGACATATTCTTTATATTCTTCAGCAGGAATTTTTTTATTTCGTTCATATTCCTTTTTGCATTCTTCAAGAATTCTTCTGCTTGATTCAGGAAGTTCCGCATTGGTTAGGCTTGCTATGTAAGCTGCCATTTCTTCAGAGGTGGACATTTTAAAAACTTCAGATGATAACATTCCGATTACTTCTGATCTTTGTTCCACACCCTTCTTTGGAGCGCCAGTACGTAGATCCCAATAAATTAATCCAATAGCTTCATTATAAGCAGACATTTTCTTCACGTATTCAATAAACTCTTTTTCTAAAACCGTAGTCATGGCATTCCCCCCATTTCAGTACCGATTAAATTTTATCATATTTTTCTGAAAAATTGTTACGAAATGGGCTTATAAAAAGGCTCTTTTAAATTTGGCTGTTGATTTCCGCTCCAGGCGCTCAGCGCCGCGCGGGCGTGCCAGGGAGCCTCCTCGGCGCATTTGCGCCTGTGGGGTCTCCCCTGCCCCGTACTCCCGCAGGAGTCGAGCGCCTTCCTCTCCAATCAACAGAGTATAAAAAACAACAATTTAGTATAACAGAACTTAAAAAAACAACAGAAATGAATTCTGTTGTAAAATAAGTTTATAGGAAAATAGAGATGCTTCAATGGAAAATAAATAAAATGCTCAGAGAGAGTTGAGTGACACTATTACTTTTTGCTAATGGCAACTTTCCATACTTCAGGACCTTCTTCAAGGTATTCCCAAGTAAATTGCTCCGTTCTTTCCATCATGAACTGATATAAAAGCGGTCTTAGATCATGGTCGTTGACAATCTGCATTGTCTCACCAGATACTAATTCGTCGAATGTGTTAAAAATTGTCAAATGTTTTTCTCGTGGCGGGTAATCTGGTACATTAATTACTTTTGCGTAAGTTTGCATCATTATCACTCCTTTTAATTTGTTAATCCTCTTTTATTATAGAAAAAGAATCGTCACCACCGAGTGAACCTCATCACACCCAAAACATGATTTTGTTAATAGAATGTGAATTTTTTAGGGGGAGTACCAATGACTGAATTAGTAGGTACGTGTTTAGCTTGCAAGAAAGATATCTATTGTTTAGACGGCTTTTTAAACGGTGTTCTTACGAATGAAAAAGAGATTTATTGTTTCAACTGTTACGAAAACACGAAAAATGATGAAAAAAATCCGCAAAACTGAAGCTTTGCGGATTTTTTCTATTGTTATTCTTCTTCAATGGAAAGATCTTTAACAGGAAGTCTTTCTCCCTCTTTATGAGTCGGTTTCCGTAAATTAAACAGTGCTTTTATACAGAATAATACTAATATCAATACACCAATAAGGAAAATGGTGTCAGGCACCGCGCGCCATGTTAAGATAGATTGCACGATATCCTTTTGAAGAAAGGAAGCAGATCGGCTGGCCGCATAACCATGATCATAGGCTTCTTTGATTTGCATGAAGCCGACAGGAAGTAATGAGATAAATACCATTCCTGCAAGACCTACGTTCAATAAGATACAACTAATCTTAATCCATTTATCATTCCAAGTCTCAGGTTTTACAATGTTTCTTAATGAGTAAAGGAGTACGGCTACGGCAAACATACCGTATACTCCCATCATGGAAGCATGACCATGTGTTGGCGTTAAGAATTGTCCATGTTCGAAATAGCTGACTGCCGGTAAGTTAATGAGGAATCCAAGCACACCTGCACCTACTAAGTTCCAAATTGCAACAGAAATGAGGAACCAGAACGTACCTTTATAAGGGAAATTAACTCCACCGTCACGCATCATTTTGTATTGTTCATAAGCTTCTAAAATTAATAATGTCAATGGAATGACTTCCAGCGCTGAGAATACGGCACCAAGACCAAGCCAGACTTCAGCTGAACCGTTATAATAGTAGTGGTGGCCAATCCCAATTACACCGCTGCCCAATAACAAAAATAATTGGAAATATAATTGTCTTACTGTTGATTTTTTCGTTACCAATCCTAATTGAACCATTAAGAAACCAATGACAACAACTGCGAAAACTTCAAAAATACCTTCAACCCAAAGATGGATGATCCACCAGCGCCAGTAATCGGCAAAGGTAAAGCTTGTTCCTGGATTAATAAATAACGCAAAGATATAGAATGCTGGTACTGCAATTGCAGAGTAGAATAATAGGTGGATAAGTCCGCCCTTATCTGTTTCTCTTTTTAGGCCTGCTTTAACACCTCTAAAGACAATGAACAGCCAAATTAGCATTCCAACAATCAGGATAAGCTGCCAAATACGTCCTAATTCAATATATTCCCAGCCAGTGTGGCCAAATAAGAACCATTGGTTACCTAATTTACCATTCGCACCAAGCCACTCTCCGACCATACTGCCGCCGACGAGAACAACCAATGCCCAGAATAAAATATCTACTAATAAGCCCTGTTTCTTAGGCTCATAACCTCCAACCAGTGGTGCCACGTATATTCCCATTCCAAGCCATGCCGTTGCAATCCAGAAAATCGCTAACTGTAAATGGTAGCCCTTTGTAATGTTAAATGGAAGTATATCGTGGATCCACTTAATGCCAAAGAAGCTATCAGGCTCGATATAATAGTGTGCGAGCAACGCACCAAACATACATTGAACAAAGAATAAAACGGATACAATCGTAAAATACTTACCTGTTTTTACTTGTGAGCTCGTAACAGGCATTTTACGTAAATCAATTTGTGGAAATTTGCCTTCCTTATACGCTTCTTGCATGCCAAATTGATAACGGTAGAAGAGATATAGAATAACACCGATCATTAATATAAGTATAGTAACACTAGCACCGCTCCACCAAACAGCAGAGAAGGATAAATGATTTCCCGCATCTTCATAATATGGCCAGTTATTGGTATAAGTAATTGTATCGCCTTGGCGAACGGTACTAGATAGCCAAGCAGTCCAGAAGAAGAAATCAGAGATTTGTTTGATTTGATCACCTTTTGCAACATAGGCACGATCTTTGGTTGGCATATCCTTTTCTTTAATAAGATTTGCCTTTAAGCCCCAGCCATCACCTTTTGTAAATACTTCCTTATAATATGCTCTTACTTTTTCAAGTCCGAAGGCTTGGGCATTAGTCAGCCTCATGGTATCCTTTCTGCTATCATAGCGATTTTTACGCATTTCTTTTATTACATTATTTTTAATGATGGTTTTTTCGTCAGCTGAAAGTGATGCATAGTCTTTGCCGTATTTTTCATTTGCTTTAAAGTCCTGCATACCTTCAGTATAGATTTTTAATGATTCAGCAGTATAATCAGGTCCCATGTAAGATCCATGTCCTAATACAGTACCATAATCCATTAAACCGTATTTTTGGAAAACAGCCTGTCCTCCCATAATCGAAGCTTTTGTAAACAAAACTTCACCATTCTCATTGGTAACCTCTAAAGGTCTAGGAGCCTGCTCCTTAAAAATCCAATATCCGCCTCCCAGCAGGACTGTGAAGCTAAGTAAAATAGTAATAATTAAAACGGATTTCAAAAGTGCATTTTTGTTTGCCTTCACCGCTTGTTGTGGTGAAGTCGCCCGTTGTAATTCCATTTCATTCATCCTCTCATGTTTCATTACAGTCCGTATTGTAACTTTCACAAGACTGTCACAAAGTGAACCACTTCATCTTCTTACTGTGATATTTAGCACACTACTGAGAATTATTTTCATAAAGATACTCCCAGCTATGATGGAGGTCACATATTTACTGTTAGATCACTGCTACAATGTAACTAAATAGATTACTAACATGAAGGTGATGTTAATGAAACGAGAGGACATTGAAAAAAGATTATGGGCTGTGCCAATCTTCAAAGAATTGTCCAGCGGAACTAGCTCCATTCGTAAAGATTGCTCAGACCCGCTTTTATAAAAATAAGATGTATGTTTTTATGCAGGATGACCTTCTTGACCGTGTTTTCTTTATTCATAGCGGCAAAATCAAAATTTACAAAACGGACCTTTCCGGCAAAGAACAAATAATATCGGTACTCGAGCCTGGTGAAATGTTTCCCCATGCCGGATTTTTCAGGCAGGGAAATTTCCCCGCACATGCAGAAGTAATCGAAGATGCAAATCTAATCGTGATCCCTATAGACAAATTTGAAAAAATTCTCATTTCGTATCCAGAGCTTTGCGTAAAGCTATTTAAAGTGTTGGGAGAGAAAATTGTTGATCTACAAGGAAGATTAGAAGCACAGGTTCTTCATAATACTTATGAACAAATTATTCTACTTCTAATTAGGCTTTGTAAAACCAACGGTGAAAAAATTGGCGAACGCTATAAATTAACTACTCAATTTACGAACCGTGAACTTGCTAATATGATTGGAACCTCCAGAGAAACTGTAAGTAGAGCTATAAATCATGTTAAAAAGAAAGAATATATTAGCCAAGACCTTGACGGCTTCTATCACATAGACAGTGATGGACTTAAACAGGAACTATTTTATTAATAATAATAATGGGGAGATGTTGAGCAAATGGAACAAAGAACAATCGAATTAGATGTACGTGAAGATTTAAAGAACAAGATTAAACCTTTCCAAAAAATAATGGAGGCCATTAAAGAATTAAAAAATGATGATATTTTTATCCTCCATGCACCATTTAAACCGGTTCCACTTTTTGCGGTATTAAAAGCAAAAGGCTTTAGCCATGAAGAAGAAGAAATTGAGAAAAAGCATTGGAAAGTGATTTTTAGAAAAAATAACTAGGAGGGGAATTGCTATGATGTTAGATAATCGGGGATTAGAGCCGCCACAGCCAATGATGAGAACTTTAGCTGCCCTAGAAACCCTTAGTGAAGGAGAAGTCCTTACCATTATTAATGATAGAAGGCCAATGTTCCTTTATGAGCAGTTGGAAGAGCTTGGATATCAGCAACGAACAGAACAACAAAACGACGGAAGTTTTAAAATAGAAATCTTCCGCTAAGAAGGTGAAAATTATGCTTCCTCAAACACAAGGAAGTGAAACCAATATTAAGCTTCCAATTTCATTTATTTTCATTAGCTTACTTGCCTTAGTACTATCACAAATTATTTTATTAATAAATGGGCACATGCTTATAGGTGGCAGCTTTAGGATTCCGCCCGTTTGGTCTTCTGCTCACCTATTAGTCCTCGGCTGGGCTTTAATGGCCGCCATGGGTGCCATGTATCAGCTTGTGCCAGTTGCATTCTTAACAAAAATTTGGAATGAGAAATTTGGGTTTATTCAGTTTTTCATTACAGCAGCAGGAATATTAACCTTTTCAGGAATGCTTTATTGGGCGCCGCAAAAAGCGCTTATTCCCGGTATTCTCACTCTTTTGGGCATTTTAATGTTTTTATTCCAAATGGTCATGACATTGCGAATGCAGGCAAAACCCAATATCCTGACAGCCTTTGTTGGCACTGCCTTGTTTTGTTTGTTTTTTACAATCTTCATGGGGATTACATTGATTTTTTGTTTAAAAACAGGATTTGCCGCCAATTACTATCAATCCATCTTTAAAACTCACATATTAATGGGAGTCACAGGATGGTTTACTTTGTTAATATTCGGCTTTTCCTATAAAATGGTCCCAATGTTTTCATTATCCCATGGTTTTCCAATGATCCATGCTAGATTTGTTTACGGCACGTATGTATCCGGGCTTGCCTTAACAGCAATATCCTTTTTTACTGAAAATTCTATTCTATTGAAAATTGGTTTTTTTCTCCTTTTAGTAGGATTCTCAATTTTCAGCTGGCATATCAGCATTATCATCAAAAAACGATTAAAGAAAAAACTTGATAAACCATTTACTTTCGCAATAATAGCGATTGGACTAGGGAATCTCATTCATCTAGCAGTCTTTATCGTATTATGGAGCAAACATTTCTCTACAATAGTTGGACCAATCGTTTATGCTTATATTTTACTTTGGATTGTATTAAGTATTGTTGGCTATTTATATAAAATTGTTCCTTTTCTATGGTGGACCTATAAATATAGTAAAGAAATCGGCAAAGCGAAAGTTCCTTCTTTAAAAGAAATGATGGATGAGAAAATTGTCGTGCCGTTGTTTACTACATTTATTATTGCAGTTCTATTAGTATTTTGTTCCATAACATTTAAATTGGCGATACTCTTCAACATTGGTCAGTTCATTCTTTCTATAGTGTTTATTATCATTGCCATTAGTATTGTTAGAGTCATAAAAAAATAGGAGTGTTGAAAATGAATTTAAGAGAAAAAATTGAAAGTCAGTTAAAAAGTGTTTATGATCCTGAATTAAATATAAACGTTGTAGATTTAGGCTTAATCTATAATATCGAGATTTCAGAGGAAAACGATGTTACGATTACCATGACACTTACAACACCCGGATGCCCTCTACACGACAGCATTACAAGCGGCGTACGATACTCCATCAATGGAATTGAAGAAACAAGAAATGTTGAAGTGAATCTCGTCTGGGAGCCTGCATGGTCACCTGAGAAAATGACTCCTGAAGGGCTTAGGTTACTGGGCCGTTAATAAAAAAGCGGAAGCGCCATATTTTTGGAGCTCCCGCTTTTTTTTATTTGTTAACGACCTTTGTCGGTAAAACCTCTTCTATCTTAGTTAAAACCTTTGAATCGATATTTTCATTTAATAAAATATGAACGGTTCCCTGATCTTGTGCACTTCTTATTAATCTCCCAATTCCTTGACGTAAGCGAAGCAGCATATATGGTAAGTCCACTTCTGTAAAAGGGTCAGTAACTCCTTCTCTTTTTGCTATAAAGACCGGATCGTGAGGAGGAAATGGCAGCGAAAGTATCAATACATTTTCAAGCGATCTACCTGGAATGTCAAGACCTTCCCAAAGGTGAATAGAGCAAAGAATCGCATGCTCATTATTTTGAAATTTTGATACGAGTGTACTGATTTCCTCATCCCCTTCAAAATAAACGGGATAGGCAATCTCCGCTTCAAGCCTTTGCTTTAGCTGGAGCATTTCCTCTTTCGTATTTAAAAGAATCAGAGCACGACCGTTTGATTCGCGAATTTTATTCACCAGATAGTCGATTTTCCCATTGAGATCTTCTTGATTGAACTTTGGAAGATAAATAGCCATTTTCTCATCATAATCAAACGGAGAAGCTACAGTAAAAGCTAAATAATCCTGGACTCCAAGACTGGCCGCAATATAATCAAACGATTTTTGATTGGCTAGGGTTGCGGATGAAAAAATAAATGGTTTTTTCTGCGAGAAGACTTCTTCCTTCATTACCTCTTCCACCATTTTTGGCATAATGACAAGCGTCCGCTCTCCTGCATTTTCTTCGTACCATGTAATTCCATTTACTTCTTGGAGAAAAAGGGATAAAGAATGAGTTATTTGCTCTAAGTATTCCTCGACAATTTTTAAATCATATTCATTAATAACATATAATTCACTTTCAAACACCAATTCTTCTTCCAACGCTTGTAGAGTAGAAAGTAATTTCCGGCAGGTTTTTAAGACCACTGAATGCTTCGTGATCAGTTGTTTTTCAGAACCTTGTGAACGGGAGGCAAAACGGGAAATCGCATCAAAAAATTCTTCGTTTTCAAGTAATGCTTCTTCAATAGTATACAAGGTTTTTTCCCGGACTTCATTTTCCATCAGCCTTGTTAGCAAGGTATCTAGTGTATAATCGGTAAAACGGTAGCTCAAGGCCTTTTGGGCTGCATATTCGAGTAAATGACCTTCATCAAAAACAACTGATGAATGCTCCGGTAAGAGTGGCAGCTGTCCTTCACGCTTCCGTGATTCCTTCGTCCAAATATGCTCCATATAAAAATCATGGGAGCAAATAATTAAATCCTTCGCATGGCGATAGTAATCCCGGTGTAAGGTAAGACCGCAGCGATGACGTTTTTCACATGCAAAACAATCCTGAAGTGCGTCCCAATTGACTTTTCCCCAATGCTCATCTGACAAATTTGGATAATCCCTTCGGTCACCATACTTTTCAAAATTCTGCATGGTGCCGCTGGCATGGACAAAATCAGGCAATTGCTCATAAATATTTGCAATATTATCTGAGTAGTCCTCACTTCTAGTCAAATCGAGCTTCTTTAAACATAAATATTGGTCACGGGACTTTGCCAGGCGTACATCGATATTAAGCCCGAGGACTTTTTCTAATTTTGCTATATCCCCTTCTTTTTTGACAAGCTGCTCAATTAAAGTCTCGTCTGCACAGGCAATGATAGCAGGCCGGTTTGTATAACGTGCATACATAATTGCGTAAAGCAAATACACAATCGTTTTTCCCGTTCCAACACCTGCTTCAGCAAACATAACCTTTTTATCCTTGAAAGCTTTTTCAAGCTGGAAGGCCATAAAAATTTGCTCATCACGAAGCTCAAACCCGGCTTCAGGCAAAATATCATAAAATAAGTCGCCAATCCATTCACTTAATTTATCATAAAATAATTCGGTTTTTGAAACACCAAATGGCAATCCTTGCTGCATATTTATCCCTCCAAAAAAAAAGCGTCAGACACGACGCTAATAATTACATCTCATTTTGACGCGGAGGCTTTTTCCCCCAATATTGATAAAGATCTGTTCTAATAAAGCCGTTAAACAGCTTGCGTTTCTTGGTTGCTGGCTTACCATAAAATTGCTCAAATTCCTCATTCGAGGTCAAAATATAAATTGACCACGTATCCAGCTTACTAAAGGCTAGACCCATTTCTTTGTACATTTGCTCAACCGCTTTTTTCTCTCCAAGTCTTTCGCCATATGGTGGATTTCCAACGATCGTACCATATTCCTTACTTGTTGAAATATCCTTCACTTGCATCTGTTTAAAATGGATAAGTTCTCCAAAACCACCCTCAAAAGCATTCTCCTGTGCGATTTTAACCATTCGATGATCGATATCTGAGCCGGTTATGTCAAGCGGCTGGTCGTAATTGGCGAGGTCCTCCGCTTCATTACGTGCATCATCCCAAATTTTTGGTGAAATCCAATTCCACCTTTCTGAAACGAACTCTCTATTAAAGCCTGGTGCAATATTTTGGCCAATCATCGCAGCTTCAATTGGGATTGTGCCTGAGCCGCAGAATGGGTCCATAAACGGGCGGTCTGGCCGCCAATTCGTTAACATAACAAGAGCGGCTGCCAGGGTTTCTTTTAATGGTGCCTCACCTTGATCTGCACGGTACCCGCGTTTATGCAGTCCCTGGCCGCTGGCATCGATTGTTATCGTGGCTGTATCTTTTAATAAGGCTACTTCAATCCGGTATAAAGCTCCGTTTTCCTCAAACCATGTATTCCTTTTATAATGTTTTTTCAATCGTTCAACAATCGCTTTTTTAACAATTGCCTGGCAATCAGAAACACTAAAAAGCTTTGATTTTACTGATTTTCCGGACACAGGAAATTCTGCATCCTCTGGCAAGAACTGTTCCCAGGGCAGGGCTTTCGTCTTTTCAAATAATTCATCAAAGGTAAATGCTTTAAATTCACCAACCTTGATCTTAATCCGATCAGCTGTTCTTAGCCATAAATTACTTCTGACAATGGCTGATTCATCACCCATATAGGTAACTTTTCCATTATCTACTTGGCATTCATACCCAAGCGCTCGTACTTCTTTTGCAACTAGTGCCTCAAGTCCCATGGCTGCAGTTGCTATTAGTTGATATTTACCCATTTTTTCACCCTTAACACTTTCACTTTATATGTAATTACTTTCATTTTACATTATCCATTATTGTCCAAAATCGCGGAATCATTCTTAATCCAATAGAACATATAAAAAGCTCTCCGTAATGGAGAGCTGTTATATATACATCTTTCTTTCCCATTAATAACGTTCTGTAAGCCATGTTCTGTACCAAAGTACTTCAAGCGACATAAAATGTCTCGTACTGAGGTGGTAATCATCTATCTACAGATTCAAATGAATCTGTCCTTCTCCTTGTTCAGTTCCTCAGAGAAAGTGCCCCTACCATTATTTGGGTTTCTCGCTCGTGGGGTTTACCCGTTCCACCCTTTCCATTTCTAGAAAGGCTACGTCACTGTGGCACTTTTATAGGTACTCATACCATATCCGAATGGACTTAGGTATTTTTCCGGCCGTCAGCTGGGTGCAAGACCCAACTGCCCTAGCTTATCATTTCGCTAGGCACGAACACTACGGACATCTCAGCCCGTGCGAGCATGGACTTTCCTCTACAATTCGCCAAAAGCTCCTTGCAGCGATTACCCGAACGTCATTAATGATGACATTTCTTATTATATGTAATTCATGCTGATTATTCAATGGTTTTTATTAGGAAATGTCGGTGCAATCTGTTAATCGTAAAGTTTATTGCCAAATACATGCTTTTCAAGATTGGATAGTCGCTTTAAGATATCAAAATTTGTAGTTCCAGCTGGTTGGGCAACCGGCTGTCTCTTTGATGTATCCTCAAGCTGTTTCCGCAAGCGTAGGTTTTCTTGTTGTAGATCTTCGATTTCCTGATGAAATGTTCCATAATCCTTAATAATCAAATCTAAAAATTTATCGACATCTTCTTGTTTATACCCACGTACTCCAGTCTTAAACTCTTTTTCTAAAATATCCTTTGCCGTTAATTTCACTTTATCTGACAGCATTCCAATCACCTCAAGTTTAGCCAATCATTACCTATTATTTTTTCAAAAATTAGTGTTTTTGTCAATCTTCATTAGTAATCTGTTCGTTTTAATTGCTCTTCTTCTACAATCATCTGCAAGTCATAAAAGGTAATCAATTCAATCGGATATTCATGACCTTTTTGGTATTGAAGGGCTAATTCATAAAAATATTTTGGACTTCCTTCCTTTTCCTGATCGTAAAGAAGTAGCAGACCATTGCTCTTTTCAATAAAAAATTGGTTTTTTAATCGAAATTGCCACGGCTTTTCATACCCTTTTTTGGTCACTGAATCAATAAAGTCCGCTTGCGCGAGGACGAATTCATACCATTCCTTGTTATTTTCATTCCAAGTGGCTTGTTGGTCTAAGAAAGGGGTAATGACTGCTAGCTTTAATTCAGGATATTCTGTCTGGAGCTCAAATACTACTTCGGCCGCCCATAATTCAACCCCTAGCTGACCACTAATCATCACCCATTCTAACCCTTCTTCTACCTTTGGCAGTAAAGCCTTTTTAATGGCAGCTTTGATAAAGAAAACAGACGGGTGGTCTTTTTTAAAAATACCTAATTCAAACGGTTTATAGCCTGATATCGCCAATACTTTATTCAAGGAAGTTCTCCTCATAAAAAAAAAATTAATAAATGGACAAACATTTTAGTAAAAAAAGCATAACATATAGTAAACAATAAAAAAACAAGGGCTAAGCAGCCCCTGTAATTGGCATTGACCCCATTAAGGTCTAGGACCCATAAATGGTCCTGGTGCAAACCCTGGACGTGGACCCCCGAACCCTGGACCTCCTGGGCCAAATCCTGGACCTCCTGGACCAAATCCTGGAGCCCCCATTCCAAAGCCTGGTACTGCATTTGGCGGCACATTTGCAGGTAATGTTGTTGGCATAGCAGGTGCACACGGATTGCAGCAGTTAATATGCTGATTACATACGTCTTCAGCACAAGAAGCAGTCTGTGGACAAAAGTGCTTATGTTGGAACATATGGTGATTTATAGTTGTAGTGTGTACTGGATGAATGTGCGGTACCACTGTAGTTGAGAACGTATGGTTCACAATGTTCTGTGTTGGATGAATAACTGGCGGCAAAAAATTAGTTCCTAGATACATTTCAATTTCTCCCTTCAAATATTCTGTTTACATTAACAGCCTATGATAAAGGGATTACTCTTGTACTAAGGAAAATACCTATTTTTGCTAATCTTATAGAAATGAATAAAAACTATCTTTTAAATTCGTAAAAACAAAGGCAGTCAAACAAACGACAAGAAAAAATGCGAACAAAATTGCTTTATACATATTACCAGCTCCATATTGATGTAAATCGTTGATTTTACTCAACACAATTAAACATTTTACCTTTTTCAACTATGTTTAACAATATGGAAAGATGATTTTTTTAAAATAATTATTACGATTTTGTGACAGTAATTCGAAGGATGACGAAAAGGGTTGAGATAGGACAGTTTTTGGCGAAATTTGCGCTTACCCAGGAAATTTTGCAAATTTTTGTTTTAAACGTTCACATCTAATTTGAAGCTTCTCATTCGAAAACTCACCTGTTAATTTCTTGTTTTTAGTTTGAGTACTGATTAATATAGCTTGATGACAATAATGAATTGCACTCTTATAATCTTTGACTCTATGCTCATAAATTTTCGCCAACTCTAAACACGCTTCGAGCATCATCTTTTCATCTCCAGAATCGACAACATCGACAAACAATTTCCGAGCCTTTTCCCAATTACGGTCTTTCTTGTGTTGAAAAGCAAGCGCGAGTTTTGCTTGATATGAAGGTAAATCACTGCCTTCTACAAGCTTCGTCAGAACCTTTTCCGCTTCCTGTTTCTCTCCTAAGGCGGTAAACCAACGTCCAACCTCAAAGGACTCGGATCTAGATTGTTGTTGGTCGATTCCGCAAATTTGAAAAGTAAGGTGTGTATATAACGTAACCAAGGACAAAATATCAATTTCATTATGTTTTAAAATTCCCAGCATACCTTCGGGCTGTTTGCTTTCCACAAAATCAAAATAAATCATCGGCGCTAAATATCCGGGGATATCATCAACCCTTTCAACCCCTAAAACTTCGTTTTCCACAACAGCTAGTTTCATTCTTTCTAATTTATGCTTCCACAGCCTTCTGGCGGCATGAAATAAATCAAAATGCCCAAATGCTGGCAAATTAGGAACATGCTCCCTTACCAGAGTATGTCTAGTCTTTACTTGTGGCCAATCAAATGATTTTCCATTATAGGTGACGAGTGTTTTATAATTCACGTTTTCCAAAAAACTTTGATATAAAGGAATCTCTGCACCTGGGTGCGGCAAGATGTGTTGCTTTAAGATAAGTTCTTCTCCTGCTACGCTTGCATATCCAAGTAGAAAAATAGTATTTCCTGTTCCGCCGCCAAGGCCGGTTGTTTCTGTATCGAAAAAGAATAGTTCATCTGCCTGATGTCCTTGTGCTGATAATGGATGATTAATTGGCCGCTTGTTCCAAATTTCTACGGCTGTCAAAAAATCACGAAATCGATAGGTTCCATGCTTTTGTGAAAGAGGATATTTCACTTCCCTAATTAAGCAATAATCATTGTCCAAAATATACGGAATTATATTTTCATTTGCCCATTTTTCCTGAAAGGGAACATGAATTTTAGAAACCTCAGGTGGCTTATACACTTTTTCTGATTGACTCCCAACAGAAAGATGTGGTTTAAGTCGATTTAATTTACTTTTTAATGACATCATTACACTTCCTTGTCACTAACAGATGGCTGTATGAAGGATTCAATAATTTTTAAAGCATCCAATTTCGCTGTCTCACTAACGGTATCGGTTCCAATACATGATGGGCAGCCAGATTCACATTGACAATGATTAATCATTTTTTTCGCTTCGGCGAAAACCTGTGCCATACCGCTGTGGATTTTTTCGCTTAAGCCAATCCCGCCAGGATAACGATCATAAAAAAAGATGGTCGGTTTTTCATTATGGTCAGCCTTGACTTGCGGAATTACATGGATGTCCTGTGGATCTGACATTACAAATAAAGGTGCGATGGACCCTAGAGCATGTGCCGTCCCTACAAGCCCCTGCTCTAGCCTATCATGACCCATTTCTGAAAATGGCTTATTTAAAGAAATCCAGGCGGCATTCGTGTGCAGTTCTTCCTCAGGGAGATGGATTGGACCTGAGCCAATATTTTCATGGGTTTCAAATTTAATCTTCTTAAAAATGGTTGCCATTGCCCTTACACTGACATCGCCAAAACCGATTTCGGCATCCTTGTATTCTTTAAGCTTGTCTACCTCCAACACCTTCAATTGGACGGCCAAATTGGCATCTGTAAAATAATCCACGTCTACTTCTCGCACAAATGCCTTTTTTTCCTCCCAATCCAGTTTTTCAACCTGAAATTGTGTGCCCTGATGTAAATAAATCGCTTCATCATGAAGTAAGGTCATGGCGGAAAAACGGTCCATTTCACCGATTACCTTAACATGTGCTATATCGGATTGATCCACAATAATGACATTTTCCTGGGATGCTGAGCGCAAGCTTATATTGTGAGCTGGAAAAGAATCGTTCATCCAGTACCATTTATCGCCATTTTGATAAAGGACACGTTCCTCAGTTAAATACTCTAGAAGTTCCTCTGTACCGACATTTCCAAACTGCTCTCCTGTTTTAAATGGAAGTTCATAGGCGGCACATTTCATATGATCAATTAAAATAATTAGGTTATCAGGATTAATTCTTGCGGTTTCTGGGCTCTTATTAAAAAAATAATCCGGGTTCTGAATGATATATTGGTCGAGCGGGCTCGAACTTGCCACCATGATAACCAGTGCCTCTCCATGCCGTCTTCCAGCTCTTCCCGCCTGCTGCCATGCACTTGAGATTGTTCCAGGATAACCTGTCATGATACAAACCTGGAGCTGCCCAATGTCTACCCCTAATTCAAGGGCATTCGTGCTGACTACACCATAAATTTCACCAGAACGAAGACCTTTCTCAATTTTTCTTCTTTCTGTAGGCAAATATCCTCCACGATATCCCATAATCGATTTTGCACCCAATTGATTTTTCACCAATTCCTGTAAGTAGGTGAGAATTATTTCAACTCTCACGCGGCTCCTCGCAAAAACAATTGTTTGAATTTTATTTTTTAACAATTCACCAGCGATTTTTCGAACTTCCAGTGTGGCACTTCTTCTAATATTTAACGGTTTATTTACAATTGGCGGATTATAAAAAAGAAAGTGTTTTCTTCCGCTTGGAGACCCGTTATTGTCAATTAATTGCATGCTCTCTTCTGTTAAGGTTTCCGCGAGCTCAAGGGGATTTGCAATGGTAGCGGAAGTACAGATAAACACGGGATTACTTCCATAGTAACGGCAAATCCGTTTCAATCTTCTAATCACATTAGCAACATGGCTTCCAAACACACCGCGATACGTATGGAGCTCATCAATCACAACGAATTTGAGATTTTCAAAAAGGGAGACCCACTTCGTATGGTGCGGCAAGATGGCGGAATGCAGCATATCAGGGTTTGTAATGACCACATGCCCCGCTTGTCTAACTCTTTGACGAATGTTGGCAGGTGTATCTCCATCATATGTGTAGCTATTAATATCCACACCGGCTGCTTGGATTATTTCGTTGATTTCGCTTTTTTGGTCCTGGGCCAATGCCTTGGTAGGGAACATATAGAGTGCTCTTGCACTTGGGTTTGATAGAATGGTTTGTAATACTGGGAGATTGTAGCAAAGTGTTTTTCCAGATGCTGTCGGTGTTACAGCAACAATACTTTTACCTTCCATAATTTTTTGATAAGCAGATTTCTGATGCGTATATAGCTGTTCGATACCCTTACTTAGGAGAGAGTTTTTAATCTCAGAGTGTAAATCCTCTGGAAGCGGAACAGTTTTTGCTGGCTTTTCTTCAATGGTATGCCATGTGACAATATTTTCTTTAAAATCATCATTTATTTTTAATTCTGTTAGAATTTGTTTCAAGTTTTTTTTCACTAACATGCTCTTCACCTCATTACTTCTATTTTACAGAATAAACGTTCGTAACAAAAGAAAAAATCTATTATATTCTATAAAGTATTTTTGCTACAATAGATAATAGAATGAATTATTAATTGAAGGTGATTGAATGAAAATAGAAGAAATAAAAAAGGTGCTTTCTGATTTCACACTTTTTCGTGAACTTAATGATTTTGAGTTAACAAAAATTACCGATATCGCTATTGCCAGGGAATGGAAAAAACAAAGCCATGTTTTTCTCCAGGGCGACCCTCTCGAAAATGTCTATTTTATTTATGATGGAAAAATCAAAATCTATAAGAGTGATGTCAATGGCAAGGAACAAATTGTCGCCATCATGAAAAAGGGTGAAATGTTCCCTCATGTGGGCTTTTTCAGAAAAGGCGATTATCCAGCCTATGCAGAAGTTGTTGAACCAGCGACACTTATTGCTGTTCCGATTTCGAAATTTGAAACCGTTTTAATTGAAAATCCAGAACTATGTATAAAAGTATTTAAGGTTCTTGGTGAGAAGATCGTTGATTTGCAAAACCGTCTCGAGGAGCAAATTCTCAACAATACATATGAGCAAATTGTGAAGTTGTTGATTCGGCTTGCTCAAAAGCACGGAAAGGAACAAGACGATGGAACGATTCTTCTTAGATCCGAATTTACGAATAAAGACCTTGCTAATATGATTGGAACCACGAGAGAAACGATTAGCCGGACACTGACTAAAATGAAAAAAGATGAATTAATCGAAGTAGACGATGATGGAAATATGATTTTAGATGTAGAAATCTTAATGGAAGAAATACATCTTATCTGAATAAATTTAAAGAAAACTCGCTGATTGGCGAGCCCCTAAGGGCGAAGACAGAAGCGTAGTTGCACTTATGCGTTAGGAAAGTATAAAATTGGTAAAATTTTATACTTTCCTATTAGCCAAATTAAACCGCAGCCAAACATTGGCTGCGGTCATTTTTTATTTTACTAGTTGAAGCATTTCTTCCATATCCTCTTGGGCAGTTCCAATTAATTTTAGATTAAACGTATCTTGAAGGACCTTTAAAACTCCTTCTGAAATAAATTCAGGCGGTTTTGGTCCAATGCGGATATCCTTAATGCCTAAACTGAATAATCCTAAAAGGATCGCTACGGCTTTTTGTTCAAACCAGGATAATATGATACTTACTGGCAGATCATTCACTTCGCAGCCAAAGGCATCAGCAAGCGCTGAGGCAATTTTTACAGTCGAACCGGAATTATTACATTGTCCCAAATCAATGTAGCGAGGAATATTGGTTCCTGGAACAACACCGTAATCGACGTCATTGAATCTGAATTTTCCGCATGATGTTGTTAAAATAACTGTCTCCCGAGGAAGTGAAGTCGCAAGTTCACGGTAATATTCGCCGCCTTTTCCAGGTGCGTCACAGCCTGCAATTACAAAGAAACGCTTGATTTTACCCGCTTTTACAGCATCAATCACTTCAGGGGCAAGTCCAAGCACGGTTTCATGATGAAAGCCAGTAAGTAAAGTTTCATCTGAGTCAATTGCTGCTTCAGGCAGCTCTAATGCTCTCTCGATAAGTGGAGTAAAATCATCATTAACAATTTTTTGGACATTTTCAAGGCCAGCTACTTCGTAGCTGAACATGCGATCTGCATAACTTCCCTTAATTGGCATTACACAGTTAGTTGTGGCTAAGATTGCTCCAGGGAATTTTTCAAATAGGCGGCGTTGGTCATACCATGCTTTCCCTATGTTTCCCTTTAAATGAGAATATTTCTTTAATGCTGGATATCCATGTGCTGGAAGCATTTCAGAATGTGTATAAATATTGATTCCTTTACCTTCTGTTTGCTTCAATAATTCCTCTAATGCAAATAGATTGTGTCCAGTAACGACAATACATTTTCCTTCAATTTTGTTTTGACTTACGCGAACCGGTTCTGGTATTCCTAAAAGATTTGTATGTGCTTTGTCCAGCACATCCATAATACGAACAGCTGATTGCCCTACCTTCATTGCCATATCAATATGTTCCTGAACATTGAAGTTAGAATTGGTCAATGTCATATATAGTGCTTCATGAGTAGTTGCATCAACAAATGCATCTGTAACCCCGAGCTGGTTAGCATGTGTGCGATAGGCCGCGATGCCTTTTAATCCAAAAATAATCGTATCTTGTAAACTAGCAATCGTTTCGTCTTTTCCACAAACACCAACAACCGTACATCCGCCGGATGGGGTTTGTTCACATTGATAACAGAACATTTTTATTCCTCACTCTCGTACTGATTACTTCTTAAGCATACAAAAGAAATATCATCCATTAATGTGACCTAAATCACATTTCTAACAGTTGTAAAAAATCGTTCACAAAATTGTTTTACAAAATAGGAGGGCACCTACCTAATAATGATTGCATATGATATCGTGTGAAATTTTCGAAAGTGAGGGTATCAAAATGACTTCAAAACTGCCTAGTGATAAAAATGATAATAATAAAAAGCCTGTACCTGAACCTTTTCGTGAAATAGTGAAAACAATGAATGATTTCTTCACTGAAAAACCGATTAGGGGGTTTTTACAATCGATCGACGAGTTCTTTAAGCACCCATTTCCTTCAGGTGGGGGCTTCCATGTCGAAACAGTAGAAACAGGTAATGAATATATTATTACTGCTGAACTTCCGGGTGTAAAAAGAGAGCAGATCCATCTAAATATGACAGGAAACTATTTAACCATCTCTGTTGAAAATAATCAGATTGAAACACATGAAGATGAACATAACCATATTTACTCCCGTAAATTAATGAAGGAGCAATCATCAAGAACCATATCCCTGCCACATTCGATCAATGAGAAGAAGGTAAAAGCATTCTATCGGGATGGACTTCTACAAGTTCGAATTCCACAGGAAAAAGGAAAAATTATTGAAATAGAAGACTAGAAAACATGAAAAGACGGCTTTTTCAGCCGTCTTTTTCATTATGCTTTAAAGAATCCTCCAAAGCCTTTTACAAGCGAGGAAACTTGATTGACTGCATTCATCATTTGACCTGCAGTATTCATCATTTTATTAAAATCAACTGATCCATCCTGTGACTTAAATGAATTCATAAATGATTGCATACTGCCCGGTTGTTTCGGAATAGTACCCTGTTTGGGATAAGGATTCATCATTGGATACCCATTCATGGGTGGATATTGCTGGTACATATCATCCTGTGGCTGCAACGGATTTTGGAAAAGGAATTGCGAATCCTTTGGTAAATAGTTTTGATTTGGATAAGGCATATTTTGTTGAGCATATCCTGGTTGATAGTTTTGCGCCATTTGCTGAAAGGCTTTTGGATTGTATGGATTTTGTTGTTGATAACTGTTCCAATTATAGTTTACAGGTGGAGTTTGATATGGATATGGTTGATTTCGTATAAAATGCTCCTGATTCCATTGTTGACCAATTTGTCCCTGGTGCATCATTTGCCCCGGGGGTACATAATGAAAGTTTTGTTTTGGTCGCATTTTACCAAACATGGGCAAACATCTCCTCACATTAATCTCTCCTACACATTATGAAATATAGGCGTGAAAGGTGATTGATTGGAAATGACTGCCCATGTCAAAATCCCGTGAATTTTGTCTAAAGTTTAAATATTTGAAAAACTAGAAATCTCTTTTTTTCGTGATACGATATTAAAAATGGTGAAGGAGGAGCTTTATATGAACATTCGTGAATTGAAAAGCAAATTTATTCAAAGTCGGGATTACACCACAGATGATGTTAATGCACTAATGGATTTTGCTAAGAAAGCCTATATTCACAACGAAATCAGCATTAATGAATATCGCCTTCTTGTCCGTGAACTTGAAAGTCAAGGAGCCGTTGTACCTGATATTGATAAGGAAAACTCCCTCATCGAACATTCCCAATGAATGAATTTAAGAGATGCCATAAGCATCTCTTTTCTATTTGTTACCTTTTAAAATTTCTGTAAGGAAATATTCAACCGTCCGATTTGTATTTAGAAATCTTGTTTTGCTGGATTCAGGGAAAAAACATTGAATAGAAAGTTTCTCGATATGTTCAGAGGTTGTTTCAATTTGTTTTAAATGAATATGTTTAATCGAAGCTTTTTTAAGCCAGTCTTTCATTACTTCCTTCCAGTTTTCATTAACCTCTTTTACCTCATTAGCAAATGGTTTAATGGTTTCATGAAAATCATATTTTATACCTTGTTCCCTGCCTTCTCGATAATACTTTAGAAATAACCGATTATATTGTAAAAGTTTTTCAGTTAGATCCATTATTTCAACTGACATTTACTATTTCCCCTTTTTCATGCAGCCAAATAAAAAAGCAGCATTTAGGTAAACTGCTACTCTATTCAGTATATCATTTTTACCGTAATCAGAAACCCATTTCAAGCTCTAGCCGTTTTGCAGCCTGTTTTTTATTGGACTCGAGACTATTTTCGAAAATAGTTAAGTTTACATGGTCAATTTTATTTTCTAAAAATGAAAGTGTCTGTGCAGAATTAGTTATTTTATTTTGTACATCCTTGTTTAAACTAATGCGAAGGTCGGAGAATGATGCTTCAAGAACAGACTCCAATTCTTCCAATTGATCGTATATTTCTGTCAGCATCGATAGCAGTTTTTCTTTTTCAGACAATGGCTTATTCATTTTAATAATTCCCTCCTCGCTTAATCTATAAGGTATTATTCTCTTTCTTTTTTTTGCTTCCTCCTCCCCTGACAAAACTAGTAGCTATTCGTCAAAGAAAGTGTCTAAATAGCATTTTACTTCATTGTTTTCGACACAATCCTAAGCATGAAAAATAAAAAACGGCACAAGCTAAATGTGGAGGTGTTATGATGCCAAAAAAGAATAAACAAACCAACAAGCAAAAGCAGGATGAGGCAGGAAAAAGAGTTGGCTATGGTGATAAAAAGCTTGAGGGACCAGATCGTCCTTCTACCTAGGAATTTTGAAAAAAGCAAGGGCCCGTACCTTGCTTTTTTCAATCGAATTTTTGCAAATGGAAAACCTTATGGAGTGAAAGTATTAATTGCAGCTGATTTGATTTTGCAAAATACCAATCAGTAAGATGAATGGGATGACGATGCCGTGCGGGGAAATACAACCAGGCTGGAGATACCTTTCTTTGCTTGCTCCAATCATTATAGGCATGCTGCTGATGCTCTATTACAGGAAAGGTTGTTCGTAATAATGGCGTATTTCGTTTCGTTTTTACTTTAAAGTATTGTTCATAATCAAATCGTGACCCTGTATGAGGTGTTTTTTCAGCGAATTCAAAAAAATATGGAAATAACCGCGGATGAAAAAGAATGCTGGCAAGCCTTTTTCCTAAATCAATCCGCTTAGAAAGTGACTTAAATCCGCTCACACTGGCACCATAAACCTCTCCCCCGCATGTCGGGAACAAAACACAACTAAAATGCAGCCAGTCCTGAAAAGAAAAACTCATCGAACGAAAAACCTTATTCTTATAGACAGGATGCTCAATGACGGGAGTTTGAATGACATTTTGTTCATTAATAATTAGTGCGGTAGTCAGCCGATTTCTGTCCTGCTCTTTCCAATATCTTTTCCATTCTTTTTGTATAAACGAAGAAACATTAAAGTAAGGCAGTAAATGAAACATCGGGCGGTTGATTTTCGTAGAATATTGATAGATCAATAACTGCGGAAACACATCATGAAAAATCAACCAATTAGCTCTTTCGTATGTTAAAAAAAGCTGTTTTCTTACTTGAGGAGAAAGTAAATGTGGGAGAATTGATCCTTCGAGGTCACACATGTTCCATCCACCATTTCGAGATACCATGCTAGCGAGGAAGGACCAAATGATATCTGAATTCTTAATAAAATAAGTAAAATATGCATTTGTTCTTGAAATATTATCAATATTACCCTTATTCGTTTCACTTCGAATTTGACGGATAATAGCTTGTTCCTGTATTGTAAGATGATTCATATTCATCTTCCTTATTGTTTTTAATAGATTATCAGCTTTGCTCTTTAGCTGTTTTAACGAAAATAGAATCATGCTTTTGTTTAACAATCACGGTACAATTGTAATTAGGTTGTCCATGAACATTCATTTTATTCACCCCTTTTTTCAAAGATTTGATATGATTATTTTTAGCTTGTGAGGTGTATATCATGAATTTTAATTATCCAAATGGACGGAAGTATGTCCCTAGTGAAATTCTGGAAGTAAAGGCGGCAGCAAATAAAAAAAACGGGTCCTATAGTAATAGAGGTATGACACTAGAGGAAGACCTAAATCTAACAAATGATTATTATCGGGAAAGAAAAATAGCTGTTATTCATAAAAAGCCAACACCGGTGCAAATTGTTCAGGTGGATTATCCAAAAAGAAGTGCAGCTGTTATTAAAGAAGCCTATTTTAAACTAGCTTCCACAACCGATTATAACGGTGTATTCAAAGGAAAATATATAGATTTTGAAGCTAAAGAAACGCAAAATCCAACTTCGTTTCCGTTAAAAAATTTCCATCAGCATCAAATAACTCATATGGAAGAAGTGATAAATCAAGGGGGAATTTGTTTTGTTATCCTTCGGTTTACTAGGTATGAGGAAGTATATTTACTTGAAGCAAAGCATTTGCTCGTTTTTTGGGAAAGAATGAATAATGGAGGAAGAAAATCTATTACAAAGGAAGAAATCAAGCAAAAAGGGCATTACATACCGCTTGGGTTTCAGCCAAGAATTGACTATATTAAAATAATTGAAACACTTTAACCATTTTTGCGAAAGGTTAGAAAGGAAGGAATTTTATCATGGCAGAACAATATCAATCAAGAGAGGAGCGGCGAAAGAAACTTCAAGCCACAGGAAAACAAAATGAAAAAGCTAAGAAAAAATCGGGCGGAATATTTAAAAAAATCTTTTTATCTCTTGTTGTTCTTGGTATCGTTGGGATTTTGGCTGGAGTTGGTACTTTCGCCTATTTAGTAAAGGATGCTCCCAAACTTGATCCGAAATTATTAAAAGATCCAATCCCTTCTAAGGTTTTAGATAAAGATGGAAAACTAATAACTGAAGTAGGAGCAGTAAAAAGAGAATATGTAAATTATAAAGACATACCGAAGCAAATGGAAGATGCCATTTTAGCCACAGAGGATTATCGTTTTTACAAGCATCATGGAATCGATCCTATTCGCCTTGGCGGCGCCGTATTAGCCAATATTCGCCATGGATTTGGCTCTGAAGGAGCCAGTACGATTACACAACAGGTGGTGAAAAACTCATTTCTGACACCTGAAAAAACATTGAAACGAAAAGTGGAAGAAGCCTGGCTTTCCTATCAGCTGGAGCAGCAATATACAAAGCACCAAATTTTCGAAATGTACGTTAATAAAGTCTATGTTTCTGAGAACAGTCATGGAATTGCCACTGCAGCAAAAATCTATTACGGAAAAGAATTAAAGGATTTAACTTTAGGAGAAGCAGCGCAAATTGCTGGAATGCCGCAAAGTCCTAATAATTATAATCCATTTAATCATTCTGATTTAGCAGAAGATAGACGGAACATTGTTTTGACTTTAATGCACCAGCATGGCTATATTACAAAACAGCAAATGGAGGATGCCAAAAAGGTTTCTGTTGCCTCAACTGTTTTGAAACCAGACCAGCGAACAAGTGAAGAAAAGCCATTTGGATCTTTTGTGGATGCAGTTATTCGTGAAGTAAACGAAAAAACCGACCTTGATATAAATACGGATGGTTTAACGATTTATACAACTTTAGACACAAATGCCCAAACCTATGTAAATAAAATTCTCAATACCAAAGATATCATTCCATATCCTGATGAAAATATTCAAGCTGGTGTTGCACTTCTCGATACGAAAACAGGTGAAATTCGGGCAATTGGCGGCGGAAGAAATCCTAGTGTAAAACGCGGTTTCAACTATGCTATCCAAACGAAACGCCAGCCAGGTTCAACTATCAAGCCGGTCCTCGATTATGGTCCTGCAATTGAATACTTAAATTGGGGCACCTATGAAATGATTGACGATAAACCGATTACCTATTCAACTGGGAAGAAATTCGGTAACTGGGACCAGAAATATAAAGGTCCGATGACGATTAGAACGGCATTACAATTATCACGTAATACCCCTGCTGTTCAAGCACTTCAACAAGTTGGCTTAGATAAAGCCAAAGATTTTGCGTTAAATTTAGGCATTCCATTAAAAGAAATTTATGAATCTTATGCGATTGGCGGCTTCGGCGGTAAAACGGTAGGGGTTTCGCCACTTGAAATGGCGGGTGCATATAGCGCCTTTGGTAATAAGGGTATATACACAAAACCGCATGCGATTACTAAAATCAAACTCCGGGACGGGACAATGATTAATACAGCCCCAGAACCAAAAGTGGTAATGAAGGACTCAACTGCTTTCATGATCACGGATATGTTAAAAAGTGTATTGGTATCACCTGGAACAGGAGTAAGAGCAAAAGTACCAGGACTTCCAATTGCCGGTAAGACAGGAACTACTAACTATACAACTGATGAAATGAATAAATATAATATTAACAGCAGTTCTGTACCGGATGCATGGTTTACAGGATATACGACCAACTATACGGCCTCTATATGGACCGGGTACAAGGATCGAACCACGCCAATTACAGCTGTTGGCAATAATCAAAGATTAGCGCAATTAATCTTTAAAAACTTAATGGCTTATGTTTCAAAAGATATTGATACTCCTGATTTTACAATGCCTAATAGTGTTCAAAGGGTTAGCATTGAAAAAGGCTCCATGCCACCAGTTTTGGCCGGAGAATTCACCCCAGATAGTGAAATTTCGACTGAGTATGCTGTCAAAGGGCATGCACCTAAAAAGGTCTCAGAGAAGTATAACAAGCTTGAAGCACCAACAAATCCTACTGCTAAATATGATGAAGCGAGTAATAGTATCATCCTTACTTGGGACTATAAAAATGCAAATGAAAGTGTTACTTTTGACGTTTCAGTCGATAATGGAACAGGTGTCACTCATATACCAGTCCAAGTGAACACAGTGACCATTCCTGCTACTCTAGGTACAAAGTATACGTTTGCCATAGTAGCAATAAGTGGAAATAAAAAGAGTGACCCAGTCACAACCTCCATTGAAGTTTCAATGCCGACTGATGAAAATGGTCAGGGTTCTGATACTGGAAATGGCGGGGAGCAAGGAAATGATCAAGGCAATGGAGATGGAAATGGTAATAGCGGAGGCCAAGGTAATGCAGGGGGAACGATTCCTCCTATTACCCTTCCAGGGAATCCTTCAGGTGGTAATAGCAATGCCCCTCGAAGTGGAACGTAAATTTAATCATAAAAAAATCGTCTAACCATTTGGCTTAGACGATTTTTTTATGACATTCCACTTTACAAATTGCTTTTCCTGTTCAATCATCAACTCTATAAGTTGGCGGTAAGAATGATATAAATTCGGCCTATTCATGATGAATGCCAGTCTTTCTTCAATATTAACAGGCTTTACCTCTAATTGGTCATATGGGATTGGCCCCTGGAAATAGGACTTGGCATTTGTTTTTAACAAAAATTGAATGAACAAATCAATTCCTTTTTCCATCCATTCCTTTGTGTTTTTCATATCCCGACATCTAAATAATTCGTCTAGTTTTTCTCTTACTTTACTCCATTCCTCAACGATATTGGCCACCTGTTTATCCATGAGAAACAGCACTGCCCTTCATTCTCTTTTTACCCTCACGACATAAGTCTAATAAGGGGCATGTTGGACATTGGGGATTTTGGGCTTTACAATGATACCGTCCAAAAAATATTAATCGGTGATGGGTAACTGACCATTCCTCTTTTGGAATCCTCTTCATTAAGGTCTTTTCCACTTCCAACACTGAATCCTTCCAGCGGCATATCCCGAGACGCTTACTAACTCTTTCAACATGTGTATCGACGGCAATAGCCGGTACATCAAAGGCAACCGAAACAACGACATTTGCTGTTTTTCTTCCCACACCTGGAAGCTTAGTTAATTCGTCTCGATCCTCCGGAATCTCTCCGCCATATTCATTTAATACCATTCGGCAAAGACTTTGAATGTTTTTCGCTTTATTCCGATAAAGGCCAATTGAACGGATATCATTTTGTAATTCCTCTAGTGATACCTTTAAATAATCTTCCGGTGTTTTGTACTTTTTAAATAAGTCTTTTGTAACTTTATTAACCAGTGCATCCGTACATTGAGCGGATAAGGAAACAGCAATAATCAATTCAAATGGATTTGAATGGTTTAATTCGCAATGGGCATCTGGGAACATTTCGCCCATTTTGTCTAAACAATTTCGTATTTGCGTATTATTCAGCAAAAATATCACCTGCTTGTATTTAAACTATTATTGTTCTAACCAGTTATAGAAAGGGACAGATGGCGGATGTGGTTCATCCTTAATATTATTAGTTTTGTGTGTTTGCTTTTGGCGGAATTTTTGACCTTGGTTTCTTGCTTGTTCGATCGTTTTAATCCCGTTTTTCTTCCACTCAAAAAGGATTCTATCAATATAGCGGAAATTTAATTTACCTGACATTACGGCTTCCCTTAGTGCGGCTTTAATAATAGCTGGATCATGATGATCATCATCCATCCACATCGCTAGGGTCTCACATTCAAAAGGTGATAAAGGTCGGCCAAATTCTCTTTCAAAGCATGTGTACAAATCTGTCTCTTCTGCTTTCTTGTTCATCTCATTTATATTTCGATTTTTGACTATAAATTGATCAATAAGTCTCTCCCACAAAGGCATTAAGGAATACTTTTCGTAGCGAATACCATCATTTGAGTATTCATCCTTGATTTCTATAAAACCTCTTTGAATCAGTTTTCTTAACATTTCATTACAATCTGAAATGGAAATAGTCATCCGTGATGACAACTCTTCTGGGGTAGGAAATTCATTTCCTGTTTCTATGAACGTGAGGATATTTAATATTAGAACGAGTTCAGTTTCATTTATATTAAGGTTACGGTATTGAGAAAATAATAGAGTTGGAATGGTTACATTGCCTTCTTGCAGCCAAGCTAATAACGTTGTTTTCATTCTTTTGGACACCTCCTGATAAGTATAGCATGAACATTCTCTTCGAGTAAGTGTATTAGGCATCCAGCTATGGAAAGGAAAGCAAAAAGCCTGCAGAAAGCAGACTTTTTGTTGATAACAATAGGAAGTTTTATCTGTTAGATTTTTCAATAACAAATTGCTTCATTCTCGCAACTGCATTTTCTAATTGTTCGAGTGATGTTGCGTAGGAAAGGCGGATATTATCAGGTGTTCCGAAGCCCGAACCTGGAATAACAGCCACTTTAGCTTCTACAAGCAATGCTTCCACAAAATCATCGACATTAGCAAAACCGGTCATATCGGCAGCAGCCTTCACATTAGGATACAAGTAAAATGCCCCCTGTGGTTTTACACAAGTAAACCCAGGAATAGCAACTAACTTATCATAGATGATTTCTAATCTTTTTTCAAATGCTTTTCTCATTTCTTCCACTGGTTCCTGTGGTCCATTGTAGGCAGCTATTGAAGCATATTGTGCTGTTGTCGTAGGATTAGAGGTACTGTGGCTGGCAAGATTTGTCATCGCCTCAATAATTTGCTTATTTCCAGCAGCATAACCAATTCTCCATCCAGTCATGGAATGTGATTTGGAAACGCCATTAATAACAATGGTTTGTTCTTTTAACTCAGGTGATAATTCAGCAATTGAAACATGCTTAACCCCACTGTAAACAAGCTTTTCATAAATCTCATCTGATACAATAAGGACATTTTCTTCTAGACAGATTTTCCCTAATTCTAACAGTTCTTCCGCGCTATACAACACACCTGTTGGATTGCTTGGCGAATTAATAATGACGGCTTTTGTTTTTTTCGTGATTGCCTTTAGCAATTGTTCTGGGGTAATCTTAAATTGATTCTCTTCTGAGCCTTCAATATATACAGGTACTCCACCTGCTAACTTGACTTGTTCTGGATAACTTACCCAATAAGGTGTAGGAATAATAACCTCATCACCCTCATTAAGAATAACCTGAAATAATGTATAAAGAGCATGTTTTGCTCCATTTGCTACAATGATTTCATTTGGTTTATAGACAATTCCTTGGTCTTGTTCAAATTTCTTTATGATGGCCTTTTTTAATGCTGGTAATCCTGCTGATGGTGTGTACTTTGTAAAGCCTTCATTCATCGATTTTACAGCAGCGTCTAAAATATGTTGTGGGGTATTAAAGTCAGGCTCGCCTGCCCCTAAACCAATTACATCTACCCCTTGCTCCTTTAATTCCTTCGCTTTTGCGGTTATCGCTAATGTAGTAGAAGGTGTAAGTGCCAATACCCTCTCTGCCAACTCCACTACCATTTCAGTTCCTCCCCATCCATTCTAAAGATTTTCAATTTTTTTCAACCACTCGCCAGTTTCAAAATGTACATAATAATAATTTATTAGATTATTTTCAGAACGATAATAAATTTCCCATAAAGGGATATTTTTTTCCATTCCTAAACGGACAGATATGATTTTCTTAGGATTTTTTTCTTGAACCAATTTTTGAATAGCTTCATTTTTGGTTATACCATTTTTTACCTTTTTAACAATGATATTTTTACTTTTTTCGGGAATCCATACAATGATTTTTTCACCATTTTTATTTTTCCCCTCGATCACATTTACAGTCTCTAAACCATTGTAGATATGAAAGTCCTCCACATAACTGAATTGAACCTTTTTATTAGCAAGCTTAACCGCTTTTTCTTCTGCCGCTTTTACTGGTTCAACTGCAGAAAAATAAACCTTTATCAAGATTCCCAAAATACCAAGCACGAATAAAGCTAGAATAAATAACCACTTTTTCATTTTGCATTCACTTCTTTATGTACGATAAATGGTAAAAATCGCTTTATTTTTATCTTCTTGATCAAGGGCAAGTCCAAACATCAGGTCTTTTTCTTTTAATGTACGATTAAGGGCATCAACTATTTTATATAGATCCGGACCATGTTGGATTTTAACCGTTGATAAAACTTCAATTTTACTTTCCATCCAATTCCTCCATTTTATTTCTAATAAACCAAATCAATAAATATTATTATAACAGGTTAAAGCGATAAAGGTACTTTAAATTGCTATAATAAATGAATGAAAAAAATCTATTCATCAGTCTCAACAGGAATAGTGATAACCTCATAATTTGAATCTGTAAATTTAATCGTTACCGCACCAAATTTTTTCGTAAAATATACTTCAGACCAGATATCATGTAAATCATGAAGTAATTCTGGATCTGGATGATCCTCTTCATCATCAAATAGAATTGAAATTTGCGGATTAAAATATTCAATTAATTTTTCTGATATCGAGACTTCTTTAGGGAATACCGGAAGTTTAAAAACATTCACATCCCCAAGATTTCTTTTTAAAAGTATTTGCTCCGCACGCACACTAAAGGAACTCATCATGAAAATCCGATGTTTAAAAAACTCCAAAGTAAAGTCCAAACCTTCGTTTTGTTTACTTCCTAAAAATTGAACTTCAGCCCTGAGTTCCGGAAGAATTTCTTTCTTGGAACCTTCACCCCACACAACGATTGGAATTTGATGCACCGGCTCTAAATTTTTTGTAAGCAGTGATGCTATATTTGGTGTGGTTATAATTTCTCTGACCTTATACTTTAAAATTAACTGATTTATCTGATTATAAGAGAGTTCCTGCTCATCATTTGTAAGGATGAGTGTAGAAATTTCCTTGACATCATAAAGGGAGAGACATTTTTTTAGTTCAGATTCGCTCTCTTTTCTGCCAATATTCACTAAAACATTCCCGTCATTTGGTCCTTGAATTAGCGTTGCTTCCCCACTAGACAAACCTAGAAAAGTAATAGCAACTTCATGGTCCTTCAGATTTAAATCAATATTTTCAATTTTACTCAAGATTCGCTGCGAAGCATTAACTGTCGAGGCGGCTTGAAATATAATTACTAGTAATATTAAGAAAATTCTCATGCACATTCCTCCCATACATATTATTAGAATGTGCATTTTTGCCAAAATTTATCATAACCAAGCATGAATAAATTCGACAAGTTCATCTATTGTCCCTTTTTTAACTGGAACGGAGGGAATAGATTTCAAAAAGGCCGTCCCGTATTTTGTAGTGACAATCCTTTTATCAAAAACCACTAAAATCCCCCGGTCATTTTCTGTGCGAATCAAACGGCCAAATCCTTGTTTAAATCTTAAAATGGCTTCAGGAAGTGCGTATTCAGAAAAAGCATTTCCACCATGCTCCTTGATTACTTGGCATTTTGCTTCAGTCAGAGGCTCATCAGGCGGACTAAAAGGAAGTCTAACAATGACAAGACAGGTTAAATCCTCCCCAGGAATGTCAACCCCTTCCCAAAAACTACTTGTTCCTAATAAAATGGCTTTATCATATCGTTGAAAATTCCTTGTCAACCTCGTTCGGCTTCCACTTGTTATTCCTTGGGCGATCATGGCGAAATCGTTGAGAAAGCCGCTTTCTTTAATTAATTCATAGGTTTTCTTTAACATATCATAGGCGGTAAAAAGAATCATCATTCTTCCATTGGTCGCCTCTGCAAGGGTGATAATATGCTCCGTTATCGCAACCACATATTCATCCAATGAAACATTGTTTATCTCAGGCAAATCTTCAGGAATTAATAGATTTACTTGTTGTTTAAAATCAAATGGCGAAGGAATGGACTGTTGAACTGTCGATTTCGCATCAAGTCCAATCTCCTTCATGATGTAGCTAAAAGAATGATTAACGGTTAAAGTGGCTGAGGTAATGATTACCGCATTTTTTCTTTCAAAAAATTGATTCTTAAGTGAAGATGCGACGAAAGCAGGCTGTGCCAAAAAGGTTGTGACATTTTGCGGTGAGCGCAAATCCATCTCGATCCACTTAACATCATGAGAATCTTTTATAAAACAATTGATTACCGTATCCCTAAGATCCATTAAATCATTGGTAAAGAGAAAGGTTTCTTCCATCTTACTTTTCTGGGAATTTGTTAAGGATTCTTTATGTGCGTCTAACAAATGGAGGCGCTCTAAAATGTTACTGTTCAAATCTTTTAATAAAAAAGAAAACCTCTCAGCACTATGAATGATTCCCTTTATTTCCTTCCCACCGTCAGACTTGGAAAAACGTACTTTTGCACGATAAAATCCTTTTTTATTTGCTAGCTTCTTTTTCGTATAAAGACCGATTAATTTAAAAAATTCATCCATTTCATATGTAAGGTCTGCCATTATTCGATTAAGCTCAAACATATGAATTTGGTGTTGATTTTGAACCTGAAGGGAGGTTAGAAGATTCTCCACTTCATAAAAAAGTTGTTTCTGCTCGAAAAGTCCAAATTGGCCTAATAACAGTCGTGTGGATAGATAATCCAGGGTCGACCCGAAAAACTGAGAAGCTGTTTTTTCTAAATGATGCCCCTCGTCAATAATCGCATAGTCATATTCAGGTAAAATAGACCCTTCACTCTTTAAGTCACTTAATAATAGTGAATGATTCGTTATAATGATATCCGCAGTCCATGCCATTCTCTTTGCCTTTAAATAAAAATCTTTATCTTGCCAATCGTGATTTGGTGATAAAACAGACGGATCATTCTTAATTTTATTCCAGTAAAGCAGACCACCGCTTGAAAGATTGAGCTCATCTTTATCCCCAGTTTCTGTTTCCGTCAACCAAATGAGAATTTGCATCTTTGTTAACGTGGTATCATAATTATCACTTTCATCTAAAAGCGTCTGATGGAACTTCTCTAAACTAATATAATGGTTTCTGCCTTTAAGGAGTACTGTACTTATCTTAAAGGGAAGAATTTTGGCTAAAATCGGTATTTCCTTTTTTAGAATTTGTTCTTGCAGCTGAATGGTATGAGTACTAATGACAACTCGAAGCCTATTTTGTTTAGCAAAATAAGCACTAGGCAGCAAATATCCTAACGATTTGCCCACTCCCGTTCCAGCTTCTATTAAAGAATGGTGCTTATTGTTTAAGGACTCAAAAACCTTATTCATCATCATAAATTGGCTAGACCTTTTTTCAAAACTATTAAAACCACTTTGGATAAGTCCAATTTTGTCCTCTTCACTTAAAGGAAATTTAAAATCAGAGTTGTCATCTTTATTTTCTATATTCGAATCATTGTCTTTCTTTAAAGCAAGATCCTTAAAGATTTCAACGTTATTGGGCAATAGATCAGACACTTTTTTTCTTTCTTCGATCATTTCTTCAAGCAGCTGTTGTAAATCGCTTTTAAGCCCGCCAGATAGTTGCGTAAGTTGTTCGGTCGTGACTAAAGGCAAACTCGATAACTTTTCTAACAAAATAAGAAAAAGTTCAGCAGTCACCTGGGCATCACTATCTGCTTGATGCGGACGCTCATGGTTAAGATTTTCTTTCTCGGCTAAATCAGAAAGCTTGTAGCCATCCGCCGTCGGATATAAAAACCTAGCCATTTCTACCGTATCTAAAACAGGACCATAAAACCCCTCAAAACCTGCTTGAATTAATTCCTCTTGAAGAAAGGACAAATCGAATAGTACATTATGTGCAACAAAATAAGCCCCTTCTAATAACTCCGATACTTGACCGGCAATTTCAGAAAATAAAGGAGCATCCTTAACCATATCATCATTAATTCCAGTTAGTTCCTCGATAAAAACTGGAATTGATTTTTGCGGATTTATAAGTGAAGAAAAAGTATGATTGATTTTTCCATTTTCGATGACTACTGCAGCGAATTGTATGATTTTATCGCCTTTTTTAGGAATGTTCCCTGTAGTTTCCAAATCGACGACAACATATTTATTAGACATTTGATAAACACCCCGAACCTCTGTTCATTACACGGTATCATAAAAAGAAGAAAAAGTAAAAAAGAAAAATCCCCGAAAAATCGGGGATCATTACATTACTGTAAGTGCTGGTTCTGCATGAAGCAGTTCTTTAATGTGGTTATTCTCATCCATAATCGCTACTTTAGGTGTGTGCGCCGACACTTTCTCCTCAGCCACAAGAGCATAGGAAATAATAATGACAATATCTCCAGGCTGTACTAGGCGGGCAGCCGCACCGTTTAAACAAACTACACCGCTGCCTCTTTCACCTGGAATAATATATGTTTCAAGACGAGCGCCATTGTTGTTATTGACTATTTGCACCTTTTCATTTGCAATCATCCCAACGGCATCTAAAATATCTTCATCTATCGTAATACTGCCGACATAGTTTAAATTAGCTTCTGTAACCGTTGCGCGATGGATTTTCCCATTCATCATGTTGCGAAACATCAATTAGTTCCTCCCCAATTTTATTCCTCTATATCAATAATCAAATTATCTATCAACCGAACCTTCGTAAATTTTACTGCAAGAGCAATAATAATCCTACCGTTTAATTCTTCCATTGTTATTAACTCAGGATAGGAAAAAATTTCAACGTAATCGATTTCCCCGTCTGATTCAGAAGTAATCATTTCTTTAATCAAATGAATTAAAGTAAATGAATTTCGTTCGCCTTGGGTAATAGCATCTTTTGCAGCTAGAAGACTTTTATATAATATGGTTGCCTGTTGTCTTTCATCTGGAAAAAGGTTCACATTCCGAGAGCTTTTCGCTAGTCCATCATTTTCACGAACAATATCAACTGCAATCAACTGTACTGGAAAATTAAAATCTGTTACTAATCCCTCGATGACTGCCACCTGCTGGGCATCCTTTATCCCAAAATAGGCTCGAGTAGGCATCACTATATTAAATAATTTTGTTATGACAGTCGCAACCCCATCAAAATGGCCCGGACGCGACTTTCCGCATAATACATCCGTGCGATCTTGGACCACCACTTTGACAGATGATGGGTGGGGGTACATTTCCGCTACTGAAGGAAAAAAGAGAAAATCGACATCCTCGCTTTCGGCTAATGCACGGTCCCGTTCAAAGTCACGAGGATAGGTTGAAAAATCCTCTTTTGGCCCAAATTGTAATGGATTGACAAATATACTTAATACAACGATATCATTTTCTTGTCGTGCCCGATTTATGAGTGTTAAATGACCTTCATGGAGGAAGCCCATCGTTGGGACAAAGCCAATGGATTTACCTTGCTTTTTTTGCACAAGCATTTCTGCCTGCATTTCTTTGATTGTTGTTACGACCTTCATTCTATGCCTCCGTATAGGACCTTAAGTTCATGTTCCTTCATAGTAAAAGAATGCTTATCTTCAGGGAATTGTTTATTTTTCACATCCGAGACATAGGCTTGGATGGATTCAATCATAAACGGATTGACGGAATGATACTGCTTCACGAACTTAGGTACACGTTCAACACCATAGCCTAAAATATCATGATAAACGAGAACCTGACCATCAACCTCAATTCCCGCACCAATGCCAATGACAGGAATGGAAACCGCTCTTGTTACTTCTTCTGCCAATTGCTTTGGAACACATTCAAGAACAACCGCAAAGGCCCCTGCTTGTTCGCATTGTATGGCATCATCCAATAATTTTTTGGCTGCCTCAGCATCTTTACCTTGAACTTTATAGCCGCCTAAAACGCCGACAGATTGCGGAGTTAATCCTAAGTGAGCACATACAGGTATTCCTGCTTTTGTAAGAGCAGAAATTTTTTCAAGCACCTCGTCAGCTCCTTCTAGCTTAACAGCATGTGCTCCCGTTTCTTGAATAAGTCTGCCTGCATTCTGTAATGTATCTTTTATCGATAAATGGTAGGTTAAGAAAGGCATATCGGCGACGATAAAGGTATCTTTTGCTCCCCGCTTAACAGCTTTTGTGTGGTGAATCATGTCTTCCATCGTCACTGGAATCGTCGATTCATACCCTAATACCACCATTCCAAGCGAATCACCGACTAAAATAAGGTCAACTCCGCCCTGTTCTGCTTGTTTGGCCGACGGGTAATCATAAGCCGTTAACATGACAATCTTTTCCTTGTTTTCTTTCATTTTCAAAAAATCTGTTGTTTGCTTCATCCTTATTCCCTCCTTTTAATTGGGAGAGGTGATAAAACGCAGACGAAGAGCAAATAAAAAGACCCTTCTGAAGGCAGAGGATCTTTGTTACTCTTATTTCTGTTCCATCCCTCTGTCCCGGTCCGTATTACGGATCTAGGCAGAAACCTTTTTAATTGTTGTTTAACTTACAAGGTGCAGTTCCATGGGATACTGCCCAATGAAATTATAACAAATTAATTGAAAAGTGTACAAGGAACTTTAATATTTATTCAGTTTGTTGATTTTCGCTCCAGACACTTCGCTTTCCGCGGGCGGTACGTGGAGCCTCCTCGGCGCTATGCGCCTGTGGGGTCTCCCCTGCCCCGTACTCCCGCAGGAGTCTTCGTGCCTTCCGCTCCAATCAACAAGGTTTCTAAACTAGCAATTACCTTTAATACATTTTATAGTTCAATATCAGCTGAATAGACGTGATGAATCGTTCCAGAATTATCTTCGAGCAATAACACTCCATCCTCTGTAATTCCTAATGCTTTCCCTTCAATGACACTTGTCAAAGTCCTTGCTTTAAGTATTTTCCCTATGCTGACGGCATAGCTTTCCCATAGAAGTTTGATTGGCAAGAAACCTTGTTCTAAATATAGCAAATATAATTTTTCAAATTGCTTGAAAATACTCCGAATCAAACTGGCACGTGAGATAGTTTCTCCTTTTTCAATAAAAAGTGAGCTAGCTGTATCCTGGATTTCATTCGGAAAATCTTCTTTCTTTTGATTTACGTTGATTCCCATACCAACGATAATCGAGTGGATTCGGTCAGCCTCTGCTTGTAATTCGGTTAAAATACCCGTTATTTTTTTTCCATTAATTAGAATGTCATTCGGCCACTTAATTTCGGGTGTAAGTCCAGTCACCTCTTCTATAGCCTGAACGATGGCAACCGCTGTTAATAGGGTTAGCTGCGGTGCTTTTGTAAGAGGAATATTTGGACGAAGGATAAGGCTCATCCAAATACCGGTATATTTCGGGGAATGCCATTTTCGGTTCATTCTGCCTTTTCCAGACCTTTGCTCCTCGGCAATAATCACCGTTCCCTCAGGCACTTCTTCGGATGCGAAACGGTGGGCAATCTTTTGGGTGGACTCAACACTTTCTTCGTAATGGATGTTCTTGCCAATAAAATCAGTTGTTAGTCCTAGTCTTATCTCATCTGCTGTAATTTTTTCAGGTGTCTTTACGATTCGATACCCTTTCTTTCTTACCGCTTCTAATTCAAAGCCTTCTTTCCTTAATTCTTCAATATGCTTCCAGACTGCGGTTCTCGAGCAGCCAACTAAATCTGCCAGATGCTGCCCTGATAAGTAAGCTTCCCCAGCGTTTGTGAATGCATCTAACAATTCCTTCCTTAATTCTGACTGCACTACAATAGCCACTCCTTAATTTGTTGATGGTCGTTCGCTACATTTCCAAGTAAAATAGCCTGTTCGATTTCAAAAAGGGTTTCTTTAAGCCATGGCCCTCCATTTTTATGGAACCAACCCATCAAGTCACTTCCTGTCACATTCATATCGGTCCGTTGCTTAATTGGCAATTTATCATATACCTCCAACCAGAACCGAACTGATTCCGTTTCTTTTATCCCCTTTATAACAAGGAAAAGCTTTTCAACAGATTTAATTGTGTCATGACCAGCCATATACAAATCATAAACAGACCATTCCTGTTCAAGTCTTTTGGTTAAGTAGGTTAACGTCATTTGAATTTCCCTAACTTCTTTTACAGGTAATCGCCAATCTCGTAAGAATGTCTCGAGTTCTTTATCTTTAAGTCCTAAACAGAACAGTAGAATGGACCACATTTCTTTTACATTCAGATTGTCACTTTCATAAGTAAGCAAATCCTCTAAATGCTTTTTTTTATTTGTAAGGCCCGGTAAAAAAGAATATAGGTTAGTGTTAATTAGGATATTTATTGCGTTTTTTCGATTCTCTCCGAGTAAAAGTTTTTCAAATTCTGCTCTTTTTCGTTCAACGGCAATTTTTTCAAGTAATGGATTTAACCTGGTTAAAGCAGTAACCGTTTTGCTTTCGATGGTAAAGGAGAGCTGGCTGACAAATCGTACTGCTCTCATCATTCTTAAAGCATCTTCTCGGAAACGGTCCATTGCCGAACCGACGGTTTGAATGACCTTTTCGTTTATTGCCTGCTTTCCATTAAAAGGGTCAATTAGATTCCCATTACGGTCCATCGCAATGGCATTCATCGTAAAGTCTCTTCGCTGAAGGTCTTCTTTAAGATTGCGAATAAAAGAAACCTCTTTTGGTCTTCGAAAATCCAAATATTCTGCTTCGGTTCTGAAGGTGGTAATTTCATATGATTCATTATTAAATAAAACAAGAACTGTTCCATGTTCTATCCCAATATCCACTGTTCTCGGGAAAACCTTTTTCACTTCTTCTGGCGTTGCCGAGGTGGCAATGTCGACATCGTGAATTGGTTTATTCAAAAGAAAATCTCTTACCGACCCACCCACAAAATAACCTTCATATCCAGCCTCTTCCAGTCTCTCCAAAACGGGACTAGCTGATAAAAATGGTTCTATCATATCTTTCACCTTAATCCAATAACTTAAAGTATATTTGTTCATATTGTTCCACTATTGTTTCAGCCTTAAATGTTGTTTTTACAGTTTCAACAGACCGATTTGAAAATTGTTGGTGGAGCTTTTCATCCTTTAATAGCGTAATCGCTTTTGTGGCAATATCTTCTATATCTCCTACTTCACAAATATACCCAGTATCCCCATTATTAATAACTTCCGGCATTCCGCCAACGTTGGTCCCAATACAGGGCACACCGCAGGCCATCGCTTCCAGGGCAACAAGCCCAAAGCTTTCCTTTTCCGATAAAAGCAGCATTAAATCACTAATGGAGTATAATTCCTCGAGATTTTCTTGTTTACCAAGAAAAATAACTTGACTCTCTAAGCCAAGTTTCCTGACCAGTTTACAAACAATGGTCATTTCAGGACCGTCACCCACTAACAATAATTTCGCAGGCATGGCAGCGGAAATTTTCGCAAAGGTTTTGACTATGTCTGGCACCCTTTTTACAGCTCGAAAATTAGAGACATGAATAATGACCTTTTCGTCTGGTTGAATCTCAAATTCTGACTTTAAAACGATTGCGTCGGATTTATGGTAAATTCGTTCATCAATAAAATTATAGACCGTGTCAAGTTGTTTATCTGGATTAATAAGTTCATATGTCTGACTTGCAAGAGCTTTTGACACAGCCGTAACTGCATCAGATTTTTCTATGCCAAATTTAATCGCATCAGCTAGTGATGGGTCGTAACCCAACACCGTTATATCCGTACCGTGCAGAGTGGTAACAATTTTAAGATCCCTGCCGGCCATTTGTTTGGCTAAAATAGCACAAACAGCATGTGGAATGGCATAATGAACATGCAGGATATCCAGTTTTTCACGATTTGCTACTTCTGCCATCTTACTTGCAAGAGCAATATCATAGGGCGGATATTGAAAAACGGAATATTGGTTCACTTCTACTTGGTGGTAGTAAATGTTATGGTAAATTTTATTTAATCTAAAGGGAATACTTGATGAGATGAAATGAATTTCATGCCCTTTTTCCGCAAGCATTTTTCCTAGTTCAGTTGCGACAACACCTGAACCACCAACTGTTGGATAGCAAGTAATCCCAATTTTTAATTTCCTCATCGTCTATTCTCCAATCAAATCTCGATTCAAAAGGATAGGAACTTTTGTTTTAAAGCCTTCTGCATAGGACACGCCAACTAGCTTGCCAAACATTCTTTCCCGAGCCTCAACAGTTTCTATATATCCGTTAACTAGTGGTGTTTCAATGGTTTGTTCTGTTTTTTCGAATTGACTTTTATAGGCCCTTAAAGCTGCAAGCTTTTTATCTATTACAGCTGAGATATCAATTGTAAAATCCGGATTATGAAAACCGTTAATCATATAAAAGTAAACTCGCTCTACCCTATGTGGCTGATTTTCGCCATCTGTTTCATATTTCTTAATCCCAGCTGAGAAAACAGCCTCCTCAACAAGGCGGGCACAATTTCCGTGATCAGGATGCCGATCTTCGAAATAGGGTGCAAATACGATTCTAGGCCTATATTCTCTGATTATGCCTGCAATCGTTCGTATGTATTGTTCGGACTGAAATAAGCCACGATCAGGAAAACCCAGTGACTTACGAACTGGAACTTTAAGAATTTCGGCAGCATGAGCTGCCTCCTCTTTTCTTAAGGCTACGTTCCCATTTGAAGAAAGATCAGCATCTGTTAAATCACAAATGCCGATTTGTTTTCCCTCAGATGCTAGTTTTGCAATCGTACCGCCCATGCCAATTTCAACGTCATCTGCATGGGCACCGAATGCCAAAATATGCAACCCGTTATCCTTCATTAATTTCACCATTCTCTTTGACGACATTTCTCCAATCGATTAACCCTTGCTCTAAGCCTCTAATAAGTAATTCTGCTGTCCCCATATTTGTAGCAAGCGGGATCGAATATACATCGCATAAACGTACAAGGGCCGTTACATCGGGTTCATGCGGCTGTGATGTGAGTGGATCCCTGAAAAAAAACACAGCATCCATTTTATTTTTAGCAATCATGGCCCCAATTTCCTGATCACCGCCAAGCGGTCCTGACTGAAATCGGGTAATCGCTAAACCAGTTGCTTCGCTAATCCGTAGGCCTGTTGTCCCGGTTGCAAATAATGAGTGTTTTTCAAAAATAGTTTGATAAGCAATGGCGAATTGGACTAAGTCATTTTTCTTTTTATCATGAGCAATTAAAGCAATATTCATAAATTGGACTCCTAATCTAAAATATTTTCAAGGCCGTAAACAAATTTATTTTGTTTCATGACTGTTTCCACAGCCACTTTCACTCCGGACATAAACGAGGAACGATTGTAGGAATCATGACGAATGGTTAAGGATTGTCCGTCAGCTCCGAATAAAACCTGCTGATGGGCAATAAGTCCTGGCAAACGGACAGAATGAATATGCATTCCCTCGAAGTCAGCCCCTCTTGCCCCGTTTATCGTCTCCTTTTCATTTGGATGGCCCTGCTGCTTTTTTTCTCTTACAGCAGATATCATTTCTGCTGTCTTTACGGCCGTTCCTGAAGGAGCATCAAGCTTCTTGTCATGATGCAATTCAATGATTTCAATGTCGTTAAAATATTTCGCAGCCATTTGTGAAAATTTCATCATCAGGATGGCGCCAATTGCAAAATTCGGGGCTATAATACAACCTAAATCCTTTTCATTACATATACCTTCAAGCTCTTCTAAATCGGTTTTTGTGAAGCCAGTTGTGCCGACAACTGGACGAACGTTATAAGATAGTGCTGTTTTGGTATGGTACATACCTACTTCAGGTGTGGTTAAATCTATTAAAACATCTGCTTCGACATTTTGCAGGCATTTCTCAATATCATTGTAAACAGGTACATTATGTATAGAATGAAAGCCTTCTAAGTCACTAAGCATGATTCCATCAAACTTATGATCCACTGCACTAACTAAGGTAAAATGTTGTGTATCTGTTACTAGTTTTACAGCCTCACTGCCCATTCGGCCACGTGGACCGGCAATGATTATTCTAATGTTATCCATTAATCTCACTCCCTATTTTCCTCATTTATTCTTGTCCATCTGTTCTTATCACGAGTATTAAACTTATGCATGACATAGTCGTGAGCTTTCTCAAGGTCAATATTTAAAGAATTCGCAAGACAAATAATGACAAACAATAGGTCACCAAGCTCTTCCTCAATTGCTTTTTCGGTCTCGGATGATTTCTTTGGTTTCTCGCCATATTGATGGTTAACTTCCCTTGCTAACTCCCCGAGTTCCTCCGTAAGTCTTGCCAGCATCGCAAGTGGACTGAAATAACCTTCCTTAAATTGAATTATGTATTCATCTACTTCGCGTTGAAGCTCCTTCATTGATTTCCCGTTGTCCATTGATGTCCACCTCATAGCTCTATTTATTTTTCATGTTAGCTAAATTAGGACTGTTTTACAAATGTTTTCGTTTGAAATGCCCCACTTTCCTCTTTAGATTGCTCCGATATATTTAATTCGCTATAATAAAAACCGCAATGATAGAGAAAATTATGGAAGAGGAGGAATGTTTATCGTGTTAGGCCTTAAATTTAAAAATATATTATTTATTCTATTAGGAGCAGCTATTTTTTCATTTGGACTTGTAAATTTTAATATGCAAAATAAGCTGGCCGAGGGTGGATTTACAGGAATCACTCTACTTCTATATTTTTTGTGGAAATGGGACCCATCCTATACAAACTTACTTTTAAATATCCCATTATTTATTATCGGATGGAAGCTGTTGGGGCGAAATGCTTTTTTTTATACGATTATTGGTACAGTCGCCGTTTCTGTATTTCTTTGGATTTTCCAGCGCTATCCGCTTGAAATGCCTTTAAAAAGCGATTTAACCTTAGCCGCTTTATTTGCAGGTGTTTTTGCAGGTATTGGCTTAGGGATTATCTTCCGCAATGGAGGTACAACCGGCGGAGTGGACATTATTGCCAGGCTTGTTCAAAAATATGCTGGCTGGAATATGGGAAAAACGATGTTTACTTTTGATGCCTGTGTCATCGGTTTATCCTTGATTACCTACTTAAATTATAAACAAGCAATGTATACACTTGTGGCGGTTTTTGTTGGTGCAAGAGTAATTGACTTTATTGTGGAGGGAGCCTATTCTGCCAGGGGAGCGATGATTATTTCAGAAAAAAATGACCCTATTGCAAAAAAAATAATGGATGAGATGGGTCGGGGAGTCACGGCGCTTAGAGGATATGGTTCCTATACAAAAAGTGAACGTGACGTTTTATATTGTGTGGTCGCAAAAAATGAAATCATCCGTTTAAAAAATTTAGTCACTTCAGTCGACCCGCATGCCTTTGTATCGATCTCGATCGTTCACGATGTCCTTGGTGAAGGCTTTACCCTTGATGAAAATAAAAAACCGATTGAAACATAAAAGCAATGTCCAATTACGGACATTGCTTTTTAATCATCATTTCGATTCATACCAGTGAAAATAAACACTAGTCTTAGTAATTCTAATACTGCAACAGCTGCAGCGGCTACATAGGTAAGGGCGGCGGCATTTAATACCTTTTTAGCCTCTCTCTCTTCACCATTGCCAATTAATCTAAGCGATTCAATTTGATCCAACGCCCGACTAGAGGCATTGAATTCTACTGGTAAAGTGATAAGTTGAAAAAGGACCGCTGCTCCCATGAAAATAATCCCCAGTAGTAGCATTCCGCTAAAATGAAAGATAATCCCTATCATAATGAGGATCCAAGAAGCATTTGATCCGAGGTTGGCAACGGGTACTAATGCATGTCGAAAGCGTAAGAATGCATATCCTTGTGCATCTTGTATGGCATGTCCACACTCATGGGCTGCAACGGCTGCCGCTGCAATCGAATGACCATGAAAGTTTTCGGGAGAAAGGCGAACTGTCTTTGTCCTTGGGTCATAATGGTCACTTAAATACCCGCGTCCTTCTTCAACGGCAACATTATATAAGCCATTTGCGCTTAAGATTTCCCTTGCTACCTCAGCTCCTTTCCGATAGGAAGAGGATGCAACTCGAGAGTATTTAGCAAATGTGCTTTTTACCCTCATTTGGGCCCACAATGGGATTAATGCAATGATAATAAAATATAAAAGAAAAGACATATTGAACCTCCAAATCAGCTCTTGATGGCAGTTTTGTTAGTAAGATGCCGAAATTAGACGCATCAATCCTTTAAATCTCTAGAACGGTCTTTTTCCATTCCTTTTTCACCCTGATACTTTCTCCATCCCACGTATGATAAAGTCATGATAATAATGCTTCCGGTCGAGATAATCACCCACCATAAAGAAGGGTCTGCCTCATCCTCTTCTAAATTGGCAAAAAGATTTTTTAAATCTGTATCTAGGGCTTCTAGTTCCTGTCTGCTTTTTAGATCAGTAACAACCTGGGAACGATATTCATCAATATAATTTATACGTGCATCTAATCTTTGAATATTTTCTACAGGCACATCAATTTTCATACTAGGATAGATAACATTATATAAGGATAAAAACGAATTAAAATTAGTATGAAAATGAGCAGAATCACCATTAATGGCTGCATCCTTTGCTTGATGGAAGGAAGTCATTATTTGGTCTTCCATTTCTGTCCATAATGGTTGATGACTTGTTGCAATGGCATCAATAACAAGACGAAATTTTGTAAGTTTATTGATTCTTTCCTCATATTTCATGCTTGGGCTTACGGTTGCTTCCACAGCCTCATCGTGTGATGTGTTTACAATTCTGACTTCATCCATTGTTAAAGGCTGTTCAACACCAGTAATACTTGTAAACTGATCTGAAAAGTAATCAAGCAATTTTTTAGCATCATCATATCTATGAAACTTCACCATTTGGAGAGCTTCATCTGAAATATCGTCGAGCTTCTCCATTGGCGATTGCTGTTTGGCATTTACAGTAATGGGAGCGAGCATCATGATAATAGCTAATAATAAAAACCATTTCATTTTCAAATCTTGTCCCCCCTTTCGTTACTAATAAGAATGTATGAAAGGTTGGACAAGGTTAGACCTGTGTGTCTAAACTATTTTATTTTGAGTTGAAAGCGACTAGGCCTTAAACATAAATAATAAGTTATACCAAGCGAACAAACAGACAGCCAGAACGTAAAATAGCCAATTTGGGGTATGTATTTGTCAAGCATATGGTAACTAGGCAGCATAAAAAAGACGTAATCGATGACATCATTATGTAAGGTCCAAATCGCTGTTAAAATTAGGTGCCACCACTTAATCCGATAAAATGGCGCATATAATACACCCTGAACCGCCATTGCGAAATGCGAAAAAATCAACATATAGCCAACAAAATCTAATTCACCTTGAACAAAATAAACAAGGATGTTCATCACAACAGCCCATATTCCATATTTAAAAAGCGTTACGATGGCGAGTGATTCTATTAAAGGCCAGTTTTTACCCATGATAAACGCAAGGAGCACAAAAACAAAAAATAAACTTGCTGTTGGGCTATCAGGGACAAAAAGGAGAAATTTTGCTGGTGTTTCTTTCAACTGCCATCCATACCAATAGTATCCATAGACTGTTCCAACTATATTAACAACTAGTAATAGCATTAACACGTTCCGATTTGCCAGAAGAGGATAAATCCATCGCACCATAATTCCCCATTTCACAAATTGAAGAAAAAAGCTGACGATGGTCCGTCAGCTTTTCTGCATTTATTATTTTTTACCAAGGCCTGAGATATATTCTGAAAGCGTCTTAAGCTCTTCGTCAGTACCTTTGAAGATTCCAGCTGGCATTTTACCGCCTTTACCTTTTTTAGCAATCTCGGCAACTTCCGCAGCGGATAAGCCTGTTCCAATTAGTGTTGGGGCACCGGCACCACCCTGAAAGCTATCGCCGTGACAAGTGATACATGTATTTGCACTAGCAACCTTATACCCAGCGCTTGACTTATCAATGGCAACTTTTTCAACAATTTTACCTTGACGCTCTGCTGCTGCCCAGTCATGGGTGGCAACAGACTGCCATGTCAAAAATACAGTTGCTGCTAATGCCAAAAGCATAGCTCCAGTTGCAATCGGACGCTTCATTGGTCGGCGTTCCGGTCCATTATCTAGAAACGGTGCCAATAATAAACCTCCAAAAGCAAGACCTGGGATAATCATAGCTCCGATTACCGTATATGGTCCGGATGCAAATGTATATTTAAGCAATTGATACAAAAACAAGAAATACCAGTCTGGTAATGGAATATAGCCTGTATCAGTCGGATCCGCAATCCTTTCAAGCGGAGCCGGATGAGCAACAGTTAAACATAAGAAGCCAACTAGAAAAACTGCACCAACCATCCATTCTTTCAAAAGGAAGTTAGGCCAAAACGCTTCTGTTTTACCAGGGTATTCTGAGTAATCTTTTGGAAGTTTCTGTTTTCGTTGTTCAGGCGCTAACACACGTGAGTCACCTACGAACTTCATACCTTTACCGCGATGCATCGAGCAATCCCCTCCTTTTTCCGTAGAAATAAGATAAAATTACAATTTCAGTTAAAAAATTTTAAAGCGGTCCTGAGATACCTTGTCTGCGAATCATAATGAAGTGGGCTCCCATTAGACCTAGCAATACACCTGGAAGGAAGAACACATGAATCGCAAAGAATCTTGTTAAAGTTTGCGCGCCAACGATATGTTCATGGCCGGCTAGTAACACCTTAACATAGGAACCAATGAATGGTGTTGCCTCGGCAATCTGCAGACCAACCTTTGTTGCGAACAACGCTTTCATATCCCAAGGTAATAGGTAACCTGTAAAACCTAAGCCAAGCATGACGAAGAAAATAAGTACTCCGACAATCCAGTTAAGTTCACGCGGTTTTTTATAAGCACCTTGGAAAAACACGCGCAATGTATGTAAAAACATCATTACAAGTACTAAACTGGCACCCCAGTGATGCATTCCACGTACGATTTGTCCAAAAGCCACTTCATTTTGAAGATAGTAAACGGACTCCCAAGCATTTTTAATATCCGGTACATAGTACATGGTTAAAAACATACCAGAGAGAATTTGAATTACGGTTACAAAAAATGTTAGACCGCCAAAGCAGTAAACAAACGCAGAAAAATGGTGCGCTGGGTTAACATGCTCAGGTACTTCATGGTCTGCGATATCGCGCCACATTGGCGTAATATCTAAACGTTCATCTACCCAATCGTAAATTTTGTTTAACAATGATTACGCCTCCTTCCGTGGTTCTGCTTTTCCTAAATATAGGAAACCGTCTTTTTCCTTGTATGGATATACATCTAGCGGGTGAAGTGGTGGTGTACCCTTAATGTTTGTACCATCCTTCGTGTAACGGCCATAGTGGCATGGACAGAAGAATTGATTTGGATGCTCCTTGTCCGTATTCCAGTTAACCGTACAGCCTAAATGTTTACAAGTAGGCGAAAGGGCAACAATTTTGTCTCCATCCTTATAAACCCAGGCAGTATTCGTAACATCTGACTCATACCATGCATCCTTTTGCTTGAAGGTAAAGTCAACACGCACTGGCTCATCTGTAATTTCAGAAACTTTTTGCTTTGTTGCGATGAAATTTCCGCCTTCTTCAGCCTTCAATACAGGATCTACAGCAAATCTAACCATCGGCATTAACATACCTGCTGCCATGAAACCGCCTACACCTGTTAATGTGTAGCTTAAAAATTGACGTCTTGAAACGCGCTCTTTACTCATGCTTATCCCCCCTCTATTCACGAATTTAAGTCCAGCGGACACAAATTAAACACATATAAAACTAGGACATAACAATGATATATCAATCTGCAAGCGAGGTCAATATCATACTATTTTAAAAACATATAATCTGGATAGTTTTACATATTATCATGCCATTTTTGCGTAAAAAGAGTTAAAATTTGCTTTACTTGGCTATCAATGATCGTTAATTTCTGAGAATCACTCATTTGTTCAAGCGGAATGGCCGGCAGCCAAATGATTGCACCCTTTAATTTTTCAGTCATCGCTCTCCATTCAATTTCAGAGGTAATGTAATAAACATGCTTAAATTCACTCTGAAGGATGGCTGACTCCCAATTTAATAAATCACTTAATACTTTTTCTTCGTTTTGATTTTTCAGGTATGTAAATGGTGGGAACAAGACTATTCTTCCCGTAAACTGTCTTTCTAAATGGGTTGTTAATAAAGTAATAAATTCAGCAGCTGATGCTGATTGTTTCATTTCCCCCCCAACTGAAACCGAATATAAAGGTACAACAGCGGTATCAACATACTCCTTGGCATTTAGGTATGTCTCTACTTCTTGAGGTATCCATTTCATAGTGTGCACCAACCTTTAAGAATTCACTATTACTATAATATCATTATCTCCAAAAACAATAAAATGATAAAGTTGCAAGCAAAAAAGAAGCCTGCTTAACGCAGACTTCCTTTTGGTTCAGACTTGGTTAGGTTATTTAATTGTTCTGTTAGCAGTCTAAACGCTTTACGATCTTGCTTATCGAGTGCTTCGTCGATTAATTGGAGTAGCTTTTCACGTTGAAAGCGTTCAATACTTCTTTGCAGCAATTGTTCTGCAATAATTCCATCCTTTTCATTAACCTGAAGGTGTTTTGGAACGAAAGGATTTTCCTCTAGGACAGCTGCATACTGGTGTGCCTGATTTGAAGCATGAAAGTTTAATTGGATAAAAATATCTTCGTCTCGATTTAGCCGAATATCATGAAAGGATTTTTCAGCATCAGTGGTCATCACATTTTCCTTATAAAAGCGAAATGGTACTTTATCTACACAATGGGTAGACATAATCAAGCCTCGAGGACAATATTGTGCTTGCTCAACAAAATGAACCTTCTCCATTAATTGATCGTGGCTCATTAAATAATTTAAAATCCAAACACATTCTCTTCTCTTTAATTGATAATGATTTAAAAACCATCGTATAAAGTCCTTCTTCTCGTTGACAGAAACAGGGGTTGCCATGATAGTTTCCCTCCTCTGCAAATTCAGCTTTTTTATTGTTTAGAATTTGTAAGACGTTCGATTAAATCTAAGTATTCATAATTGGTTGGATCATTATTTAGGAGTTGTTTAAAAATTTCGGCAGCGCGGTCGGTTTTTCCTTCCTCAATTAAAAAATATCCGAAATCTTGTAAAAATGCTTCATTGTTCTTAAAAAAAGTATATGCGCTCTCATATTTGTCTAATGCTGATGAATATTCCTCTAATTTTTCCAATGCTAGAGCGGAATCCCACAAAAACTGTGGCTCTTCATCTTCGGTAATGTCTAGCGCCGAAATTAAATCAATAACATCTTCATATCTTTCTTGTTGGAATAACAGCTTATTTAAGGTGAGAGCAGCTTCGGTAAAGCCTGGGTCTAAGGCAATTGCCTCGCGAAAATACTGTTCTGCCTCCTCTAGGCTTCCAAGCTTAATAGCTATTTTGCCGCCATAGAAAAATAACTCTTTATTAAACTCATCCTGTTTAATCCCCTCTTGGATGGCACTTAAGCTAGAATCAAGCTCTCCTTCCCTCTCATATGCTAAAGCAAGATGTAAATAAAGAGAATGATATTCAGGGTCAAGCTCCTTTAATTCATTAAATTTTTCGATGGCTGTTCGATTATAACCCGCTTGCAGTGCAGTAAAGGCATATCCAAATAATGTGTTAATTTCTAATTTCTCATCTAGTGCTTTATCATAATAGATTAAAGCTTCCTCAAAGACTCCAGAAGCACTTAAAAGGTCTGCCATTCTCTGGTGGATATTGATTCCTGCAATTTCACTTTCTTCGCTTACAACCTTTTCATATGCGGTCATAGCTTTCCTTACTTCGCCTTGTTCACTATATAGCTCACCAAGGGCAAAATCAATAATGATTTCATGCGGCAATATTTCTTTAGCCTTTAGAAGCTTATTTTCACAAACTTCATAAAGTCCTTGAATTTGATAAAGGTCAGCTAACAAAAGTAATGATTGCCCAAAATTAGCATCATGTTCTGAAATTTTTTCTAAGATGAGAATAGCTTCTTCTTCTTCACCAGCCTCAATTAGGATTTCACCTAAAAGAACTAACAGCTCACCCTCTTCAGGAAACAGTTCCAAAAGATTCTCTACAAGTGCTCTTGCTTCATCAAGAAAACCATACTGATACAACTCTTCACTGAGTAGAAATTTTTCATCAGGCATTCCGCTTTGTAATAAAACATTATATTCATTTAAGGCCTCTTTATGTTGGCCGTTTTCTAACATGTTAATAATTTTATTAACTCTGTCCATTGACGTTTACCTCCAGATCAAACGATCATCCCATATAAAGTTTTACTTCATTTCTATCACCATGATAATGAAATAAAATCACTTCATCAACCTTCATGATTCTTTTTCGAGATTATCATTCCAATTCGACATGATTGACTTTGCTTCCTTCTTCTTTGGTGTAGAAATTATTGGAACTAAGAAACTTTTTTATATAGACAAGCTATGTGGAAATTCTAAAAATTATGACTTTTGCACAAAAAAAGCTGCAGATAACTGCAGCTTTTAGTTCAACAGGCTATTTAAATGAGCAAAAAAGTTAGGATATGAAACAGAAATCGCCTCTGAATTTTCGAGGAACACCTCATCATCACTAAGAAGAGCGGCGATTGCCAGCATCATGCCGATCCGATGGTCTCCATGACTTGAGACCGTGCCACCGTGTAATTTAGATTCACCGTCTATGATCATTCCATCTTCTGTCGCCTCAATTGAAGCCCCTAGTTTTTTCAGTTCATTGACAACCGTATCGATGCGGTTCGTCTCTTTAACCTTTAATTCTTCCGCATTTTTAATAATGGTTTTCCCTTCAGCCTGTGTTGCCAGCAAGGCAATAATCGGGATTTCATCAATAAGCCTTGGAATCAAATCCCCTTCGATTACTGTTCCTTTTAATTTTGAGAATTTTATTAAGAGGTCCCCAACTGGTTCAAAGGAGTCGCTATCATTCTGAATGATTTCCAAGTCAGCACCCATTTTTTTCAACACTTCAATAATCCCGGTTCTTGTTGGGTTTAATCCGACATTTTTCAAAATGATTTCACTGCCTGGAATAATGGCCCCAGCAACTAAGAAAAAGGCTGCAGAAGAAATATCTCCAGGAACGTGAATCGTTGCTGCAGTCAACTTTTGACCACCTTTTACCGTAATTACTTGATTTTCTTTTTGAATGACGCCGCCAAATTTGCGGATCATTCTTTCTGTATGATCCCTAGTTTCAGAAGGCTCGATGATTTCCGTTATTCCTTCTGCCTGTAAACCAGCTAAAATTAGAGCTGATTTTACCTGCGCACTGGCTACTGGAAGCTTGTAGTGAATTGGATTTAATTTACCTCCGCGAATGGAAATGGGCGTATAGGAACCGTTTTTGCGGCCATCTAGTACTGCCCCCATTTCTGCCAGTGGGACTGTCACCCTTGTCATCGGCCGTTTTCCAATCGAAGCATCTCCCACAAGTGAGGAGAAAAAAGGTCTGCCGGCCAAAATCCCCATTAACAAACGGATGGTTGTACCAGAATTCCCTACATCCAGGACTTCATTTGGCTCGTTGAGTCCTTCAAAGCCATTTCCGTATATCCGGAGTTCATTTTCTTCTTCCTTAATAGTTACTCCTAGCTTTCGAAAGCAGGAAATGGTACTTAAACAATCCTCACCGGGCAAGAAATTGGTCACCTTTGTTTCGCCGTATGAAATGGAACCAAACATTACCGATCGATGTGAGATCGATTTATCTCCAGGAATGGTTATTTCTCCTCTTAAGGAATCAATTTTCGTTTTAAGTGCTATTGACTTCATGAAATCACCTTTTATATTCAAATAAATTAAGAACCAATGGACGTAGCATAGCTTGAATAGGAACGAATACAGCGTTCAGCTCTCTGCCTATCCTCTTCTGTTTGAAAACTTATTACTAGTACTCCATTTATATCTTCACGTGTTTCAAGGATTCGTATGTTTGTGATACTGATTTTTTCCGTTGCCAAATATCCTGTTATTTCAGAAATGACCCCAGGATAATCCGGAACGTCTACAAATAAATCATAAAATGCCGGAATAGCACCCTTTTCTTTTATTGGCAATCCATCACGGAATTCCTTGGCCTGATAAAAATAGTCAAAAATAGCAGAGCTATTTTCTTTTTCTAACAGGGTTTTAACCCAATCCATTTCTTCCTGCCAGTGATTTAAAAGTTCAATTAAGTTTTCACGATTGTTTATTAAGATGTCTTTCCACATTTCTGGACTACTCGAAGCAATACGGGTGATATCTCTAAATCCCCCTGCTGCCAGACGGGGGATTAAACTATCCTCTTCTGACAATTTTTCCGTTTGACGAACAATGGATGCAGCAATGATATGTGGAAAATGACTAACAATCCCAGTAAGGTAATCATGATTTTGGGGAGTAATCGTTAAGAATTTGGCATTGGTCCCCTTTAACCAATCTTTTAATAATATCACCTTTGATTTCTCTGCATCCTTTTCAGGGGTTAAAAGATAAAAGGCATTTTCAAATAATATTTCCTTCGCGGCAGAAACACCACTTTTATGTGAGCCAGCCATAGGATGACCACCAATAAAAGTTATTCCCCGCTCCTTTAAGGAAATTGCATTTTCGACAATTTTACTTTTTGTACTTCCCGTATCTGTCACGATCACATCTGGCTTTAATGGGAGCTCAGAAAGTGATTGAATAATTGTTTTGGTGTCATTTACTGGGGCAGCAATAATGATCAAATCAGCGTCCAGGGCCCCTGCCTGAATATCGACAGCAATTTCATCAATTACTCCCAACATTTTCGCAAGTCTTGCTTGTTCACTATTAATATCGAAGCCGATAATTGTTGAATGTGTATGGTCTTTTTTTATACAAAGAGCTAAAGATCCCCCTATTAGACCTAAGCCAATGACGAAAACACGGCCTTTCAAAAATAATTCCTCCCCACTAGAAAAGCGTAGGCGCCCGTTTAGCGACGGATGGACTGGAGCGCTTCGACTGAGATAAAGGAAACACGGAGAGCGATAGCGAGCCGATGTTGACTTATCGTAGGGAGAAGAGCGAAGTTCACTAGTCGCTGGGCGCTGGAGCTAGACAATTATCTAATTTATGTTATTAATTTTCAGCTAAAAATTCACTTATTGCTTTTAGTACTCCTTCGTTTTGTTCAGAAGAGCCTACCGTTATTCTAACGGAGGTAGGAAATCCTAATGCTTTTCCTGAACGTGTAATAAATCCTTTTTCTAATAACGATTGAAATACTTTATCACCATCAACTTTGAAATCAATTAAGATAAAATTGGTTTGTGAAGGATAGTAACTTAGTTTGTATTGATCACAAAACGTATAAAATTGATCTAGCCCTTGTCTATTTATTTCTTTACACTGCTCAACAAAGTCCTGATCTTTAATGGCAGCAATTGCTGCCTCTTGACCTAAAGAATTAACATTAAACGGCTCCCGTGCAGGTTCAAGTGCTTTGATAATCGATGAATGGGCAACACCGTATCCAACCCTTAAAGCAGCAAGTCCGTAAATTTTTGAGAATGTCCGAAGAACGATAACATTTTGATATTTTCGTGTTAAGCTAATGGACTCATAATAGTCATCAGCACCAACGTATTCAAAGTAGGCTTCATCAAGGACTACTAAAATATGATCAGGTACGCTATCTAAAAATGAAATTAATTTACTTTCTGGAATATATGTACCAGTTGGATTATTTGGACTACATATCCAAATGACATTTGTCTTCTCATCAATAGCATCGAGCATTCCTTCTAAATCATGATCTCCATCTATAAGTGGAATCTCTTTGATAATGGCTCCTTCAATAACAGCATTATGCTTATATTGTGAAAAAGTTGGCGTAGCCATGATAGTGCTGGCATTAGGATGCAGAAGTGCCCTAGAAATAATTTGAATAATATTGTCAGAACCATTCCCAAAGATTAATTCATCTTCGCCGACCTCTAAAAATGCAGCTAATTCTGCTCTTAAATTTGTTGCATAGCCATCCGGATATATCGCCAGATTGCTTGAAATCGATTGTATTGCGGGGAGCACCTTTTTGGAGCATCCAAACGGATTTTCATTAGATGCGAGTTTGACAATTTTATCTAGATTATATTGCTTCTTGACTGCCTCAATTGATTTTCCTGGCTGATAGGGAGTCAATGTAAGTAATTGCTCTTTCCATCTCATTTTATCCACCCCATTTGTATAATTCTTCTACAATGCCAAACTATTATCTAAATCAGGTCTTAAGACCTTTGCATTGTTTAAATAGACATGGTTAATTTCATTTTGCAATTGATTTGTATTGACATGCATCATAACTCGGATACACATTTTTAAAGAATTTAGAACAGGGATTTCCCTCATACACATTACAGGAACGTATGTCCATCCCTCAAATTTACGCAGTGCCTTGGCAGGAAACGCGGCTGTGACATCTTCTGTAGTCGAAATAAAAACGGATGCCACAGAATCAGGTTCAATACGATTCAACTCAATGAGTTTTGACAACAGCACTTCTGTAGCAAAAACGATTTCTTCTTCTGTATTGGTACTAACCGTTGTCGCTCCCCTCACTCCTCTGATCATGAAAAAAACCTCCCTTGTTTAAAAACTTTTCATCTGTTCTATTAATACATTATCGGAAATTTCACGAAGAATAGGTGCCCCTATTTCCTCGAGCAAGACAAAGCGTATTGATTCACCAACAGACTTTTTATCTTGTTTCATTTTTTTTAATAACTTTTGGAAGGATAAATGGCTAGGAATTTTAGTTTGATAGCCAAGTTGTTCCACCCAGAGGGTAAATTCTTCTAAATTAAAGGAAAGACCTAGCAATTGTTTACTTAACTTTAAGGCGAAAATCATCCCAATCATAACGGATTCCCCGTGGGTAAAATTCCCATATCCCATTTCTGACTCGATGGCGTGCCCTAGTGTGTGCCCTAAATTCAAATAAGCACGTATGCCCGTTTCTCTTTCATCCTGACTGACAAATTCATTTTTAATTTTAATACCCTTTATTAAACATTCCGACAACTGCTCCATCGTTAACGAATCTAGGTCATTTACATTTGTTTTCAACCATTCATAAAAATCCAAATCAAAAATAAGTGCATGTTTAATAACCTCAGCAAACCCAGAACGGATTTCTTGTGCAGGCAGCGTTTTGAGAAACTCTAAGTCATATACTACCGCCTCTGGTTGATGAAAGGCTCCAATCATATTTTTTCCGAGTGGATGATTGATGGCCACCTTTCCGCCAACAGCACTATCATGAGCTAAAATCGTTGTCGGTATTTGTATAAATGGGATTCCTCTCATAAAGGATGCGGCGACAAATCCTGACAAATCCCCCACGGCCCCACCGCCAAAGGCTAAAATGACCGATTTCCGGTCGAGGCCGTTTTCTAAAGCTGCTGACAATGCCGAATAATAGACTTCAAAAGTTTTTGCCTTTTCACCACTGGGAGCGGTAAACACTATAGGATTCCATGATTCTAGAATAGGAAGTAATTGCTCAAGATGAAGGGAGGCAACCGTTTCATCCGTAATAATTAGTATTCTCGTTAATCCTGGAAAATGATTGGTTAAAAAGGTGTAAATATCTTTTCTAATACCTTCCCCAACAAAGACATTATACTGTTTTGACTCTGTTTGGATGTGTATCGTTTCCATTAAAATTCCCTCGCATATTCACGCTGCCTTTTAATTTCTTCCGCAAAGGTTTCAAAACGGTCACTGTAAAATTGGTCAACAAGCGCATTCGCAAGTTCCCAAGCAACCACACTTTCCGCAACCACAGCTGCCGCTGGAACTGCACAGCTGTCTGAACGCTCGATGCTTGCAGCAAACGGCTCTTTGGTTTCAATATCAACACTCATCAGAGGTTTGTAAAGGGTAGGAATTGGCTTCATGACACCGCGGACAACAATCGGCATTCCTGTTGTCATTCCTCCTTCAAACCCACCCAGGCGATTGGATTTTCGGTAATACCCTAACTCTGGGTCCCATGCAATCTCATCATGTACTTCACTTCCAGGCTTTCTGGCAGCTTCAAAGCCAATACCGAATTCTACGCCTTTAAAAGCATTTATACTTACGATTGCACCAGCGAGTTTGGAATCTAATTTTCGATCATAATGAACATAACTGCCCACCCCAGCAGGCATGCCTGTTACAATAACCTCCACTACGCCGCCAATGGAGTCACCATTTTTCTTGGCCTCATCAATCGCATTCATCATTTCTTGCTCTACATTCTGGTCCGCAACACGAACAGGTGAATTTTCCGTCCGCTCTTTCAACGTCTCTATTGATAATGATTCATCAGCTTGAGCTTTGACTCCGCCAATTTCAACAACATGTCCAACGATGTTTACGCCAACTAAAGAAAGAAGCTTTTTGGCAACAGCACCTGCAGCTACTCGTACAGTTGTTTCCCGTGCAGATGAACGTTCCAAAACGTTTCTCATGTCGCGGTGACCATATTTGATCGCACCATTTAAATCGGCATGGCCAGGACGGGCCCGGGTTACTTTCCGTTTAACCTCGTCCTCCGCGCCTTCTTCTAAAGCTTCGGCTCCCATAATATTGGTCCAATGCTTCCAGTCATTGTTTTTCACCACTAATGCAATCGGTGATCCAAGTGTTTGTCCATGTCGAACACCTGAGGCGATTTCTGCTGTATCCTTTTCGATTTGCATTCTTCTTCCCCGGCCATACCCTTTTTGCCGTCTAGCAAGCTCCTCATTAATATCTTCAACTAATAATGGCATCCCCGCAGGCAATCCCTCTAAAATCGTCGTTAATTGCGGCCCATGGGATTCACCAGCGGTTAAGTACCTCATTCCCATACTCTTTCCCCCTTCAACTCATTAAAGAATTATGTATCAATATAACATATACAGCGAAATAAACATAGTGGAACTATTCCGAAAATAGAGATAAATTTTTTGTATGCGGATACAAAAAAGCACCTGTATATTTTTATACAAGTGCTTAGTCTTATTTAAATTAGTAAATCCATTCGTTCACTAATTTAGTATACTCAACTAATCCAGCTTCTTTGAAAAACAAACCAATTTCACGTTCTGCGCTAGCAGGTGAATCAGAGCCGTGAATAACATTTTTTCCTACAGTAAGTCCAAAATCACCGCGAATGGTACCAGGTGCCGCATCCTTTGGATTTGTAGCACCCATCATTTGACGAGCAGTAGCGATGACATTCTCCCCCTGCCAAACCATTGCAAAAACTGGACCAGAAGTAATGAAATCTACTAATTCACCAAAGAAAGGACGCTCTTTGTGCTCACCGTAGTGTTCTTCCGCAAGTTCGTTGGGAATGCTCATCAATTTAGCACCAACCAATTGGAACCCCTTTTTTTCAAACCGTGCGACGATTTCACCAATTAAATTGCGTTGAACGCCGTCTGGCTTTACCATTAAAAATGTTTTCTCCATGAATTCCACTCCTAGTTCGTTATGTATCATGATTGTTTTCGGAAACAATCCACGAAAATATTATCATTTTTTTGAATATTTCGCAATACCAAAGGTAAAAACAATCCTTTAGAATTTCCGTCTACCAATAAACTTTGCGATATCACGGAGCGTTTTTTTGGCTTTATTTTCAGGCAACTCCTCTAATATTGCAAAAGCCTTCGATAAGTATAGGTCACTTAAGGCAACTGATTTTTCTATTGCTCCCGATTGTTTAATAAGCGAAATAATAGGGGCAATTTCACTAGGATGCATTTGTTCATTTACTCTTTCTACTTCTTTGCGGATCTGGGCATTTTCCATAGCAAAAAGGGCTGGTGCCGTAATATTTCCTTGCAAAAGATCACTACCTGCCGGCTTTCCCAATTCCTTTTCAGTTCCCGTAAAGTCCAATATATCGTCGATAATTTGAAAAGACATCCCTACATAATAGCCGAAACGGTAAAGCTTTTGATGAATGGATTCTTCTACATTCGCCGCTATTGCACCTAACTGACAGCTAGAGGCGATTAATAGTGCTGTTTTTCGCTTAATTCTACGAAGATAGTCCCGGAGGTTTTGATTGTAGTGGTACTTGTCTTTAATTTGTTGAATTTCTCCCACTGTTACTTCGACTATTGTTTCAGCTAATATTTTATGTGCTAAAGGTCTATTTATATTTGTCATTAATTCGAGAGCAAGGGCAAAAACAAAGTCACCCGTATACATGGCCGTTTTATTATCCCATTTTGATTTAACCGTTGGCTCACCTCTTCGAAGCTCTGCATCATCGATGACATCATCATGGACAAGGGAAGCCATATGGATTAATTCAAGGGCAACAGCCACATTTTTCATTCGCTCAATATCATATTGACCAAATTTACCAGCAAGCAAAACAAAAACAGGACGAATTCTTTTTCCTCCGGCTTGTAATGTATGCATAGAAGCTTGTCTCAAAAGAATAGACTCTGATTGGATAGTCTCTTCTAGCGTTTTTTCAATTATGTTAATATCCGAATTCAAAAATGAATACATCATTTTTAATTTCATTTGTATTCACCCTGCTTTTCATCCTGTCTTTCGTGCACACACTTTATTATTTTTTTTTGCCAATATGAACTGCGGCTGCACCACCGCTATAAGATTTATAAAACACATCGTTAAAACCAGCCTGTTCAAACATGCGGGCAAGCTCTTTCATACCTGGAAAATCTCGTGCTGACTCCTGCAGCCATGAATATTCTTTGTAACTTTTCGCAAATAATTTACCAAATAACGGCATAATAAAGCGGAAGTAAAAATAAAAAAGCTGCCTGTACCCGATTAAAGTGGGCTGCGACGTTTCTAAACAAACGGCAATTCCACCTGGCTTCACTACCCGGTACATTTCTTTTAATACTTGAAGGTAATCAGGGACGTTCCTAAGGCCGAACCCGATTGTAACATAATCAAAACTGTTATCCTCAAATGGAAGCTCCATTGCATTACCATGTATAAGGTTAACATGGTTTAGTTTAAGTTGTTTAACCTTCTCAATTCCTACATTTAGCATATTCTGACTAAAATCTAAGCCTTTAACCTCTCCTGTCGGTCCAACGGCTTCTGCTAAGGCAATCGTCCAATCAGCAGTGCCACAGCAAACATCAAGTGCCTTCGAACCGGGCTGAACATTCATTCTTTTCATTGTGTCCTTCCGCCAGTTAATGTGCTGCTGAAAACTGATAACAGAGTTCATTTTATCATAGCTGTCAGATATTTTTTCGAACACATGATGAACTCGTTGTTCTTTCGATTGCTGCATATAATTTTACCCTTCTTCCACAAAAGTTTTGGCAAATGGCTGGTGTTGATTTAACAAATTGTTAATCCTTTTTTCAAGAAAATTATTTAAGTAAGGAAGTTGCAGGATTCCTTTTTCAATGACCACTTTTGAAAGTTCAAGATAATGATCCACAATTTTTAATAGTTGTCTTTGTTGATCCTTCGTTAAATCATTTAATTTCGTTTCATTTATTGGATAAATAATTTTTTTCAAAGCTTCAAAAAGCACGGTACCTTCTTCTTGAACAAATCGTCTTTTTTCATGAAGCAGCCGTTTGAAAAAGAATAGGTTTTCAATGAATTCATTCCAGAAATCAACTTTGAAGTATTCCGAAAGCTTTGCAAGTAATGCACTCTCGATTATCTTAATACTTGCCATCAACTTTTCTATTCCCTCAGATTCATGGTGATAAACAGATATTTTATGTTCATTTACTTCTTTAATCCCATTGGAAAGTGATTTAATCATCATGATATCTTCCGAATCTGCAAGGAGTTTATAATAAAGACCACTAAAATAATCTCCGGCTAACACAGTTAACTGTCTGCCTCTTTCACTTTCCACATCATTTGTTATATGTTCATGGGTATCAAGGGCAATTTGGATTAGCATCGTTGACAAAGTAAAATTTTCTAATTCATTGTAAGGTAAGTCAAGACGGTCCATTATAGAAATAAGGATAAGCAACTTATCCTCATCAATCACCGGCATATTAATATACTGGAGCAAGAATGCGTCAAAAACACTTTTTTCAACCTTTTCTAGAATAGCTGTAAATTTTTGTCGAATATCTTGCATTCTAATCACCCTTGCTTCCCCGAAGTAATAATGTCTATATGTATTCTTATTTCCTAACCCCAATGTAAAATTCATTCCAAGTAAATTAAGAAAAAATAATCTTTCAATTTTTAAAACAAGCCAAATAACATTATAACATAAAAGAAGGTATCTGGGCAGGTGTTCACAAAATTATAGGAAATAGTCTCGCCTATTTCTTTATTTCGCTTTCCACTTGACCATATTGGGTAAGGATTGTTGCATGGCCCCTAATCTTTATGGCTGAAGTATGCTCGGTAAATTGGGCAATTAACACTTCTCCTTTATCAAGTTTCTCTGAATGATGAAATCTTGTATCGGATCCTCTAGTTAAGCCGATCACACTAACACCGTCTTCAATTGCTTTAATAACCACATAATCACTATTTTGTGAATTGCGATTTTCCAAGTTTAACACCCCTATTTTTAATAACTAATACTTTATAAGTGAAAGCACTTCTGACCGGGCTACGGAATCGTCAGCAAGGGTACCACGAACTGCAGTTGTGACTGTTTTTGAGCCAGGTTTTTTCACTCCTCGCATGGTCATACACATATGCTCTGCTTCCACGACTATCATTACGCCATGTGGTTCTAGTTTTTCCATCATGCTATCCGCGATAGTTGCCGTGATTCTTTCCTGGAGCTGTGGTCTCTTTGCGACAGCTTCTACTGCTCTTGCTAATTTACTTAACCCTGTGACACGGCCATTTTTTGGAATATAGGCAACATGTGCTTTACCAAAGAAAGGGACTAAATGGTGTTCACACATAGAGTAAAAGGGAATATCCTTAACCAATACCAACTCTTCATGATCCTCACTGAAAATTGTCTCAAAATGAGCTTTTGGATCCTCGTTTAAACCACTAAAAACTTCTTCATACATTTTTGCCACTCGTTTAGGTGTATCAAGAAGTCCTTCTCGGTTTGGGTCTTCTCCGATTGCTTCTAATATCAAACGCACCGCCTCTTCAATTTGGGCACGATTCACTTCTGTCATTCTGAATTCCTCCTATGTCCGTCAAAAAATAAAAGACAAATACATATTAGCATAATCATTAAACTTCAAGCAAAAAATAGAAAAAGGCCATGGAATTTCACCATGACCTTAGCTCTTAAGCGTTCGCTTAAAGCAATAAATTTATGTAATTATTTTACTGCGTCTTTAAGCGCCTTACCTGGTTTGAAAGCTGGTACTTTGCTAGCAGCGATTTCGATTTCATCACCTGTTTGTGGGTTACGACCTTTACGGGCTGCGCGCTCACGTACTTCAAAGTTACCAAAACCGATAAGTTGGACTTTATCACCATTTTTTAAAGCATCTAAAATCGCATCAAAAACAGCATCAACTGCTTTTGTAGCGTCCTTTTTAGAAAGCTCGCTAGCTTCAGCTACTGCATTAATAAGTTCTGTCTTGTTCATGCCATTCACCTCCTCCCAAAGAAATTATCAAGATTCGTAAATAAGATTACTTATCTACATTTCTAAACAATTTTTCTAATTTCTATACGTCATAGCGCGGTTTTCTTACTAAAAGAATACAAATTAGCCGCTTTTTTGACTTAAATCTATTTTTTTAATAAAAAACCTTATGAAATAAAGGTTTCAAGCACTATAACGTAATTCTGTTAAAAGATTATCATAATAAATTCCGCATATCAAGAAGATTTCATGAAATTATGGTAATCTTTTCTTTGGTTCTACAAAATTCTACTTTATTGGACTTTTTTGGATTGATTATTGTCGAGATTGCAATCGAGTAGAGGGAAAAT